>JANLFJ010000033.1 GCA_024655825.1 Peptococcaceae bacterium
TACTCGAGGGGGTTTTCATCCTTCCGATGGTGCCGCAGGCGGCATGATGGTCTATGAGGAAATCGCCGGGGTTTTTGGGCAAACAGTGAACTGGGTCCGGGTCACCTTTTTTCGGGCCAAGCGGCAGTTAGGTCAGGTTTATCGGGAACTGGAGGGTGATAACAGATGATGCCGAAAGAATGTAGACTTATCCGCGAGTTGTTACCCTTATACGCGGAGAACCTGGTTAGTGAAGAAACAGTTGAATATATTAAAGAGCATTTGACCGAGTGTGACCATTGTACCCAGGAATGGGAGTTGTTTATCCGGCCCCTGCCGGACCCTCTACCAATGGAGAAATTATCTCCTCACAAAAACTTTGAAAACAGGTTATTCGGCAGGCTGAAGAAAACGATTACAGTTATAGTACTACTGCTGGTCATCGGCGGGGCGGGGCTGGCCTACGCTTCCTACATTGTAGGGAAACACATCGTGATGGATGATCCTGCCTACCGCTTTGCCGAGGAATTGAACCTTTTCACGGAAATTAAGCAGACCAAAACAGTAGATGGCCTCCAGGTTACTGTAGATAAAGGGCTTTTTGACAGTACGCGTAGCGTCCTCTTTATCCGGTTTTCCAACCCGGGGAAAACAATGCCCCAGGTCAGCCTGGCTGATGAAGAAGGACATCAATACGAGCAGAAAAGCGGCAAGAGCTGGCAGAACAAGTACTTTATGCTGGAGTTTGAGCCTTTGCGATTGGAAACCCAGAAGGTAAACGTATCTCTGGCCCTAGGGGATCAGGAAAAAGAACAGGCAGAATTTACTTTCCCCGTGGATGTGGTTAAAACTGCGCAATACACAAAGATTATCTATCCCAATCAAGAGAAAAAGTTGCCGAATCTTAAGATTATCCTGGAAAAGGCCGTACTGGGTGTGAGTGAAGCGGAGTTTAAGGTACGGTTTGACTGGCCGGTGGATGGTTCGGTGGCCGGTATTGCCCTGGGCAGGGGTACGGTCTATTTTCCCACCTCTGTGACCAAAGCTCCCGATACACCACCGCCTGCGGGGATGGGTGCTCCACCTCCAGGCGGGTTGATGTCCAGTTATGCGGCCACTTACGGAGTAAATTACCGTCCTCAAGACCCACCCGAAAACCGTCCTGCCCTCTATGATTTGACGGGGCGCCAAGAAGTAGCCGCCCAAAAAGGCGAATATAGAACAACCCAGTTCCCCTGCCAGGTTGTGGCCACCCTAAAATTTGCTCCGGTGAAACAGGAAACGGAACAGATGGAGTTGCTCTTGCCGCCGGTATATCTTTATAAAAAGGTAGAAGATTCGCCTAAACTTTATCTCAATTTCGAGGACAAAAATGAGCTTAACCTGGAGAGAAGTGTTTCCTTCCCTCAAGGGAAGGTGATTATAGAAAAAGCCTGGTTGGAAAAGAATACTGTTTACCTTAGTTATCGCTTAGAATCCTCCGCGAAACCTGAGACCATTTTACCTCATTTTGTACTCACCGATACCCAGGGTATGAAACAGGGGGAACTTCGCTTTGAGAGGGAAAAGCCGCAGGTAATCATGTTTTCTCTGCACAATGAGGAGGCCCAAGAATTCTACTTAAGCCTTGACAGTATGGGGCAGTTGCTGTCCAGGGAGAAATTCGCCCTGGACCTGCGGAAGAAGTAACTGCTTTATCTGATTGCTTTAGAGTTTTAATTCGTAATAAGTACTGTAGATTCAATTACAGGGGTTAGTCTTATGCCAAAACGTTTATTTATTGTGGGTGCCTGGTTGGAATTGGTCACTTGTTAAACGGGAGTTCGCTTTTAGTAATTTCGTCCCTTTAACCACAATCTTGCAATTTAGTTGTTCGATAATCTCAATGCGAGATACTGGCAACATTGAAAGGTAAGAAATTCAAGAACAGGAAAGCACCTCTAATAGTGACTTTTACTGGACTGGGAATATTCGTCTGGATTGCCGAAAACATTACAACATATTTAGGTGCCTGGGCTTATCCTTATCAACTGAATAAATGGCAAATGGTTCACTTAAGTAAGATAAATTCTTGGTTCCTTTTAGGTATTGTATGTTTTATATTGGTTGCACAGTCGGTGAGAAACTCCACCTAAGCAAATGGCTTCCCGTCTGGTGCGGGCCAAAGACTGCTGTTTAAGCCAGCTAAGGCTTTGTCTCGCCTTAGCGCCGGGCGACGTCGGGAAGCCGGACAGTCCTATGAAAGGTCGAAAGGTCGTTGGTGTATCGATGAAACGTATTTATGCCTTGCTGTTAATACTTATTCTGGCTTTCTGTGGCTGCTCGGCCAAACCTGGACAAACCGAGCCAGTTCCCACGGGGAAGCCGGTTGCGGTTAATCCTGAAGCCAGCACCCTGGGGGAGCGGTTCTCAGTACCTGCAGGGTATGAGAGGGTTGCCGCCGGGGAGCATTCTTTTGGGGAATATCTGCGGACCTTGCCCCTGAAACCTCATGGAGCCAGGGTTAAGTATTACAACGGCAAAACTAAAAGCAGAGATGTGTATGAAGCGGTGGTGGACCTGGATATTGGCAACCGTGACTTGCAGCAATGCGCTGATGCCGTCATTAGACTGCGGGCAGAATATTTGTTTAAAGAGAAAAAATATGGCGATATTCATTTCAACTTTACCAGCGGGTTTACTGCCGAATACTCCAAATGGAGAGACGGGTACAGGGTAGCTGTACAGGGGAACTACGCCAGTTGGGTGAAAACTGCCGCTTACTCCACCGAGTATAAGGACTTCAGAAAATACCTGGATACTGTTTTTGCTTATGCCGGAACGCTCTCCCTGGCCAAGGAGCTGGTCACCATAAAGCCGGAAGATATGCAAATCGGCGATGTCTTTATCCAGGGGGGCAGCCCCGGTCATTGCGTCATCGTGGTGGATATGGCTCAGAACCCGAAGACCGGGGAGAAAATCTTCATGCTGGCCCAGAGCTATATGCCAGCCCAGGATATTCAAATCCTGAAAAATCCTGATAATGCAGCCATTAGCCCCTGGTATTCCGTTAATTTCGGGGACGTGCTGAACACACCGGAATGGACCTTCAATAAGGGAGATTTAAAGAGGTTTGGATAGATGGGCGATGCCCTATTTAAAATAAAGTAGGTGTTCTTCTATGAAGATTAAAAAAGTTATCATCCTTGCCGTGGCTGTTCTTTTGCTGGCCCTTATGGCCGGGTGTAAAAACCGCCCTCAGGATTCGCCTGTGCAGGCTCCTGAAAACACCAAGCAGGAGGCAGCCCTGAAATACGGTGACATCACCGATCCGGTTGAACTGGAGAAGCTCTGGCAGGAATATTTTTATGATTCAATTGCTAACGTAGGAAATACCCGTGAGTTTAACTCCGCCCAGGAAATAGATCCTCTCAATGTGGCGCGGTTCTGTGGTTTGAAGTATGTGGCGGAGCACGGCGAGGAAAACCTGGCGCCGACAGCCAAGGGAAGTCCCTTTCGACTGCTGCCTCTTGATATTGTTCTGGAATATGCCGAGCGCTATTTTAATCTGACCAGCCTTGATGTATCTAAAATTGAGGCACACTCCTATGATCCGCAAAAACGCGCCTTCATTTTTGATTTTAGCACCGGACAAACCCGACCTTCTTATAATTCTTTTTATACTTTGCGGGATGAGCACCTGGAGAAGGTCACAAGAAACAGTGACGGCACAGTAACAGCCGTGCTGGTGCGACCCGATGCCCCCATATATGACCGAATTGAGTTGACCAAGACTTACACCTTAAAGCAGCGTGAGGATGGAAGCCTGTATTTTGTAAGCGGCAGGTGGGATTATGTCAATAATCATCTTGTTAGTCTGACCGGTGATTATCAACGCTTTGATCAAATTACAGGCTTTGCAGGAAACATGGAAGAACTTTCAATGTTAGGTGAGGTTGACGATAGGTTGATCCTGGCCTATACGCCCTATGAAAAAGGGAAAAATGCTGCCCTGATGCTGGTCAATCTTAATACCATGATAGTAGAGAAGGAACTGGAAGTTAGCGAGAACTTTGCGTCTACCGATGTGAGTCTGACAGGAGAATGCATTAAAATCAGGCTTAAAGATAGGTTAATAGCTGTTGATAAAACCCTTGCCCAGTCGGATAGTGTTTCGTTGCCAACAACAATCACGGAGAAAATAAACAGGGAACCCAAATACAATGCCAAAGGCAATCCTGATGTTTTCTTTGGGGGTTACGACGTATCGAGTGACAGGAAAAGATATGTTTATGCCGATGAAACAGGTGTCAAGTTGTTTAACACTACTGATAACAGTGAAAAACTGCTTTCCAAAACAGTACCAATTATCGGCAGCGAATTGCTGGATAATTCCTATCACAAGAATCCCCGGTTTGTGGCCGACGAGCAAAAGGTGATAACCACCATGACAGGCTATGAAGGCGCCATGGGTTATACTTTGTGCGACCTGGAAAGCGGGACGGCGAAAACTCACAGTATCACTTCGGAATGTTCTTCAACCGGCCTTATCAGGTATGATACCGGGCTGCTGGAGGTAAACACCCATCTCTATAATAGAGAAAAACAAACAGGCGAGCGTAAAACAATGTATTTGGATTTTAGGACAGGAGGGGTTAAAGAGATTATTCTAAAAGATCCCGGCGAAACAGGGGATATCAGGATGCCTGACCTTTGTTTTGTCGGTCAAAACTATGCCGCCTATATAACCTATAAACCGGATCGCAGCGACAATGCTAACAATATGTTTTACCTTAATCGCCTGAACCTGAAAACATTACAGATTGAGCCTGAAATCATCTCGGTCAAAGCGGCCGGAACCCATATCCTCGGCGTTTTGGCCGACGGACGCATTGTCTTTTGGTATAATCTTAATCCCAGCGAAAACGGGGTATGCATAACGAAGTGAGGTGAGCCTTGATTAGACATATAAGTACAATTCATCCTGTCTTATGCTTCCTGGTTGTATGGATTAGGTGTTACTGACAATACATAATGTCCAATAACTGACGGTTAGATTAAAAAAATCTTACGTGGTATAATCATATTAAGATATAAACAACAGTGAAGGGATTTATTATATTTTCTGGATTAAAACTGTAGAAAAACATAAAACTATGGAAATCGGAGAAGAAATCATGAAGGTAGTATCTATCATTCGCACTATCCCGCATCAATGAATTAAAAATTTTACACAATATATTCGGCACCATCATGATACGTAATGCCGTATACGATACCCGTTTTATGCCCAACAATCCGTCAATGCCCCCCTACTTACGGAAAAACACCGTTGAAGTGAGGAAGGTTCATGAAGCGTTTGAACCTTAATACGAAGATAATATAACAATTCACTATATGGGGTGATTTTATGACCTTTAAGGAACTATTGAAAACAGTTGTATTTGATGATGTTTGGACAGAGCTTGAAAAAGAATATGGTATGAAAAATGAAGCATTTGAAGCATATTTTAAGGTTTTTAATCAACTAAAGGGATTAACACCTGAGCCAAATCATGACGGTTTTCGCTTGGTTGTAGCAAGGGTTGAAGACTGGTTAGAACCCGGTACTTTTATGTATGATGTATTTGGAATTAAGCCTGGCGATAATGATCATTATGCATTAGAGCTATTGCCCTGGAGCGAATTGCTATCCTATGAGGTTGTAGAAAAATGCGTTGAAGCATATAGTGCGGCGGCTGTTGTGGCACATTCCTTATACGAGGTTACTTTTTTTGGTTATGATGCTACTGATGTCGAGACAAATATTAAAAAGGAAATTGAAATATTAAAGGAACGCCTCGATGAAATCGAAAATGGAACAGCGGAGCTTGTTTCTTGGGATAAGGTGTGTAAAGATATTGGATATTTTGATGACCGTACAGAGGAAGAGAAAGAGCTGCAACATAAACAATTTGAACGTATAAACGCTGAAAATAAAAGGGTTTATGAGATGCTGTTATCATAGATAGGCAATGGATTAAATGAATATATGCGGTTGATGCAAGGTTAATGGATGCAGCCGGAAATAAAGGATTTATTATATGAACTTGCCGGAAAAGCCGCCACCAGTGATGAAGTGCGTATTGTCAGCCCTGTCATAGTTGCAGTGGAGCCAAAGGATGAGGCCGAGGAGGGGCCTAACCTAGAGATAGCCGTATCGGCGTTATCTTTGATAGACCTATGGGTATTTCTTCCCTTGCCCAGCTTATAATTATAGACTCTCCTGCAGCAGGTCCCTGTGCCGGAGGATGGCAATCTGGTATGCATTCAGCCCGTGGTCGATAGTAAGAAGTGGGAGGATGTGTTTAATGAAATTGTCCAGGTATACCCTGTTTTTGAGCCTCATGGTACTACTGAGCTTTCCCGGAGTTGTACTTGCCAAAACATATGTTGATGACCAATACCTCAAATGGGATGTTTTGGAACGGCAGTGTGCGGAGGAAATCAGCGGGGACGATGAATCCTATTTATATCTTAGGCTTAGCGGTTCACCGGTAAGAATAAATAAAGATTTGAAAAGCGGTCCGGAAAAGCTCCGCCCAGGAGAGGTAGACATTTCCGGTAATTCTGAGGAAAGCAAAGTCAAGGAGGTTGACAAGAACCTCCTCCAGCTTAAGGATAAGACCCTCTACTACCATGACATTCCGGTGATGGACATGGGCAAGTACCTAGAGGAAAATGACTGTTTTTACCGGGAAAATCCGTATTATACCCGGACAGATATCTCCTTCTATGCTTACGAGTACAACCTGGAAGGGGGCGGCAAGGTCTTCCAGGTAATCACATTTATTGATTGCTACATCCCTGCTCCCTATACCCCCAGCTATAGCGATACCTTTTTTATCTCTGGTCCGGATGTTCACCGGCTGGTCGTTGATCAAGATTTCAGGCTCACGGGAACATGGGAGAACAGTGATGGTTCTTTTTGGCTGGAAGGCTGGCTTAAAAAAGGGAAGGCCAGCAAGGAAAACTCTCTCTACTTGATCGGTAGTGGCCTAAAGGTATTCTCATTCAATGAAGTATTGCAAAAAAATGATATCCAGGTTTTGGGCCAAGTCGAGAACAGCCTGATTGTCAGGGCGGAAACCCGAACCCTTAACCCGTATTTCCCGCTGGATCAAAAGAAGTATGAAGTTGCGGGAAGCGGGGTCTATGCCGTTTGCTCGGACGGCAGTTATACGCGCCGTAAAGAGAGTATAGAGGATTATAAAAGTATTTACCTTGATCGGGAAGGCAATATCTACGCTATAAGCTCTGATGGCAAGAAAATCAAAAACCTGACTACGGGAATAGAATATCATTTAGAAGAAGCAGTAACCCCCTTCGATCGGGAAGTACAAACCTTGAGAGGTCTTGATTTTAATTACGGGACAAGTCAAACCCGCCTGGGTCAGGATGGCTCTAAGTGGTATGTTCAGGATTGCCGAATTATCCGTGAGGAAAAGGGCAAAAAATCCGTTTTTAGTAAAGGTTTGCCCGTGCTGATGTATCCTGTGGAAAACCTGTTCATTGATTACGAAGGAGGCAAATGGCTTTTGGGTCCTGCCGGCATTGCCTATTATCGAGAAGATTTAATGGAAGAAGCTCTCAACATGAATCCTTTTTTGGATGGGGGGATTTATCCGGGAGGGTACAAAAATATTTACGTAGATGGATACAAAAGGATCTGGTTTTTTGACCACGATATCAAGTGCGTTCCCTTCAAGGAGAGCGCAATGATAGTCCTGGAATCCGGTTTAATCCAGGGTTTTGAACAGGTAATCCACGAATATAGCGAGAATAAAGATCTAGGTGTTTTTGTTTACCAAAAAGAAAATCCCGACGGTTCATACACAATCCGAGCTCTGACCATTAACCGGGAGGGTAAGATAAACCACCAGGACTATACCCTGGATAAAAAGCTCCTGCGCTATTTCGTTTATGACGGGAAACTTCACATGGTCCTGCCGGATGGACTAATGATCCTGAAAGACAATAAAAAACTCACCGTCAGAAATGCTTCCCTGCTGGAAGGATTAGATTTTCGTTACAGAGACAATGATCGCCTGGTCTTTGCCGGTGAATACCGCCTGGTGATGGTTTCTATCCCCAAACCGGGAGAAGCGGTGGACACATTTGTCAAAACGCCAACCGCTGTGACTGTCAACGGGAAAATTTTACCCACATACCGGGTGCAGGGCCATCTGGCTATTTGTGTTGAGGACCTCCGGCATTGCGGCTATGACATGATTTGGGACCCGGTTCAGCGTACCACATCACTCATGTACCAGAAAGACAAATTGCCCGATATGAAAGCCCCGTCAGAACTTCAGGCCAGCCAAGGCATGATTTATTACAGCGACATAGATGTCTACATAAATGGAGTCTGGCACAGAACTTATAATACCGGGGGTTACTCCCTTGTTGCCCTGGAAAGCCTGTCACTATGCAATTTGTGTAATTCATGATTTGAGTGAATAAATACTTGACCGTTTTTATGAAAGGCCGTGAGCAGGTCGATGCAACGAGTTTGCGTCTTGCCGCTAATAATTGTTCTGGTTTTATGCGGCTGTTCGTTCAGCGCCGGGAAAACAGAGACAGGCACGGCGGAGCCGGTTAAAGTTGAGCCCGTAGCCAACACCCTGGAGCGGCGGTTCGCGGTTCCCGCGGGGTATGAGAGGGTTGCCGCCGGGAAGCATTCGTTTGGGGAGTACCTGCGCACCTTGCTCCTGAAACACCATGGAGCCAGGGTTAAATATTACAACGGTGAAACCAAAAGCAGGGACGTTTATGAAGCAGTTGAATATTCCAAATGGCGTGACGGGTACAGGATTGTTGTCCGGGGGAATGACGCCTGGTGGGTGAAAACTGCCGTCTACTCTACCGAGCACAAGGATTTCAGAAAGTACCTGGATACGGTCTTTGCTTATGCCGGCACTGCTTCCCTGGCCAGGGAGATGGTTTCCGTGAGGCTGGCCGATATGCAAATCGGAGATGTTTTTATCCAGGGGGGCAGCCCGGGCCACTGCGTCATTGTGGTAGATATGGCTCAGAACCCGGAGACGGGCGAGAAGATATTCATGCTTGCCCAGAGCTATATGCCCGCCCAAGACATTCATATCCTGAAAAATCCCGGCAATGCAGCCTTAAGCCCATGGTATTCCGTTGATTTCGGGGAAGTGTTGAACACACCGGAGTGGACGTTCCAAAAGGGAGACTTAAAGAGGTTCAAATAAACTTTAGACCAGGCATACCCAATTAAAAAGCCGGAAGGGTATGATTTGTTTTGGTGTTTTGAAGAATTTGTTATAACACATGTTATAGCCTTGACATGAGGCGCGCGATGGTATAAACTACCAGATAGCAGGAACAAAATCCGGGATGGAAGGTTATCCTGATGATTTATCTTCCCAAAGATTATCCGGACCGCATACGGCGGCTGCGCGCCAAACTTGGGTTGAGCCAGGCGGGTTTGGCCGAGTTGCTCGGCGTCTCTTATGCCTCTGTCAACCGGTGGGAGAATAACCAGTCGCGTCCTAATCGGCTTGCCTGGGGACAGATTTTACGGGCGGAGCAGGAGAGTCTGAGCGGTTTCGGCAAGCATGGCGGCATCCCCGGCGGCCACAAAATCAAGAATATTCAAAAGACGGCTGAATTTCAGCCGTCTTATCAAATTGCCGCAGAACCGGCTCCCGGTATCGATTTCACCGCCCCGTCCGAGGCGGTGCGGACGGTGGTGGAGGCTGTACGGCTGGCATATGGACACCTTTTCAATCCTGTATTCGCCACGGAAACATCGTTGATTGATGCCTTGCCGCACCAAAGGATCGCCGTCTATGAACACATGCTGCCCCAGCCGCGGCTACGTTTCCTGCTGGCGGACGACGCCGGCGCAGGCAAAACGATTATGGCCGGGCTTTATATCCGCGAAATGCTGAGCCGCAGGCTCATCCGGCGCGTTCTGGTCGTCCCGCCGGCCGGATTGGTCGGCAACTGGGAGAGGGAAATGCGCAGTCTCTTCAGCCTGCCGTTCAGAATAATAACCGGAGCAGATGCCCGCGCCGGCAACCCCTTTGCAGGGTCTGGCGGCGACTTGGCAATTGTCAGCATTGATACCTTGACCAGCGAGCGAACGTTCCAACGTTTGCGCGATCCGGAAACCGAGCCCTATGACCTGGTGATCTTCGATGAAGCGCACAAGCTGGCAGCCGACCGGAATCCGGACCTGACAGTGCGCAAAACCGACCGCTACCGTTTGGCCGAGGCTGTTGCGGGAGCGCCTTGCGACCCTGACTGGGCACTGCCCTGGCATTGCCATCATCTGCTTTTGCTCACGGCCACGCCGCATATGGGCAAGGATTACCCTTACTTCTCCCTATGGCGGCTGCTGGAGCCTGAAACCTTCTCCACCTTCGACGCTTTCAACGCCTGCCCCTTCCAAGCGCGGCAGCGCTATTTTATCCGGCGTACTAAGGAAGAGATGGTCCGTTTCGATGGTACACCTATTTACCCGATGCGGGAGTCCAGCACCTTGAACTACGACCTGGGGGAAGCGGAGCAGCGCCTGTATGACGAAACCACCGGATACATCCGGACCTATTATAACCGGGCCAGAATTCTGAACCGTTCGGCTGCAAGGCTAGCCATGAGCATCTTCCAGCGCCGGCTGGCCAGCTCGACCTATGCCCTTCTGTGTTCCTTCGAGCGCCGCCTGGCGAAATTGGACGGTCTCATCAAAGATATCCTGGGAGGCCAGCTAACCGAAGAGCAATTGAACGCATCCCAGCGGAAGCTGGAAAACATCCCCGACATTTTCGACCAGATGACCGGTGATGAGGAAGGAATGGAAGGTAACCTGGAGCAAAACGAGGCAATAGAACACCAGGTCCTGGGGGGTGTCGTGGCCACCTCCCTCACTGAATTGCAGGCGGAGCGGTTACAGGTAGAAGGGCTACTTGATCTTGCGCGCCAGGTCTATGAGGCCGGCGAGGAATCCAAATTCGACAAGCTGCGGGAAGTGCTCCTTGATGCACGGTTCAAGGACGAAAAAATCCTCATCTTTACCGAGCACCGTGACACCGTGGAATTTCTTGTCCGCCGGCTGGAGGGGCTGGGGTATGCGGGCAAGGTGGCCCAAATCCACGGCGGGATGCCCTACCAGGAACGTGAAGAACAGGTGGAATTCTTCAAGCGACCGTCTGCAGCAGGGGGAGCGAATTGCATGGTGGCCACCGACGCGGCCGGAGAGGGCATCAACTTGCAGTTTTGTTGGCTAATGGTCAACTACGACATTCCCTGGAACCCTGCCCGCCTGGAGCAACGCATGGGTCGCATCCATCGCTATAAACAAAGGCACGACCCGGTGCTTTTGTTCAACCTGGTAGCGGGCAAAACCCGGGAAGGACGCGTCCTGAAAACCCTGCTGGAAAAGTTGGAGCGCATCCGCAAAGAACTGGGTTCGGACAAAGTCTTCGATATCATTGGACGCCAGTTTGAAGGGATCTCCCTGAAAGACCTGCTCTTGCAGGCCGTGGTTGATAACCAGGCTGAGGAAGTCGTCAATAAGCTCGAAGGCCTTTTCACCCCGGAGCAGACCAGGGCGCATTTGGAAAGGGAAAAGCTCCTGGCAACTGGCGGCGGGATAAAAAGCCGCCTCCCTGAACAGCGGGAAAGACTGGAACGCGAGGCACTGCGCCGCTTGATGCCGGGCTATATCCGCCGTTTTTTGGAAGTATCCGCGCCGCTTTTGCATATCGGCTTGGAGGGCGACCTGGAGGGCTTCTTTTTCTTTAAACCCCTCCGGCCGGGTGCTTTGGACTCCTTATGGCCGGTGCTGGACTCTTATGAACCAGAACGCCAGGAACGGTTAACGGTTTACAAACCTAAAGAGGGCGACAAAGCCGTTTTCCTGCACTCCGGTGAGCCGCTGTTCGACCGCTACTGCGCGCTGGTCCTGGGCAAGTTTTCCCGGCTGGCCCTGCAAGGCGGGGTTTTTGTCGACCCGTACGCCGACCATCCGTATTTCTTTCATCTGGCCCTGGTGAAGGTCGTGCGCCGGCCTGACCCGGAAATGCCCGAGGCATTTGGTAGGAAGGAATTGTTGGAACTGCGCCTGGCGGGCCTGCGCCAGGATGAAACGGGCCAAATCACCGAGTGCCCGGTGGAGCAGTTGATGTTGTTGCGCGGTCACCAAGGTGTGCCGGCGGACAGCATTTCCTTTGCTGCTACAGCGGCTGCAGCTTGCGAACAGGCCAAAACCTTTGCTGCGGAAAGGATTGCCCGCCCGCTTGCCGCAGCCCGGATACAAGAACTTTTAAATACCCTGGCGGAACGAGAAGAGTTTATTTCCCGAGGCTATCATTACCAGGATGCGGAACTGGCCATTTCCCGCTCCAGGCTGGCCGAGCGCATCCGGGCGGGGGATGCTAGGGCTAAAGGCGAGCTAACCAGGATTAAGGAGCGCCAGAAGAAACTGGCTGAGCGCAAAGCGCGCGCCCTGGCTGTCTTGCGGCGGGAGCCGGAACTGGTTGCCGCCGGCGAAGTCGCCTTCCTGGCCCATGCCCTGGTGGTCCCTTCTCAAGACCCGGAAGACAAAAAGCGCCACGATCAGGAGGTGGAGCGGATCGCCGTCCGGGTGGCGTGGGGTCATGAAGAAAGCCGGGGCTGCACGGTCAAAGACGTTTCTATGCCGGAAAGGGCCCTCCTGGCCGGCCTGGAAGCCAGGCCCGGCTTTGACCTGCTTTCCCGTCATCCCGGTGGGGAAGAGCGGGCTATCGAGGTCAAGGGCCGCGCCGGCGCCGGTGACGTGGAACTCACTGAAAACGAATGGGCCAAAGCCTGCAACCTCCGCGGCCGTTACTGGCTTTACGTGGTCTTTGACTGCGTCACCGCCCACCCGCGCCTCCTGCGCGTCCAGGACCCCTTCGGAAAACTGCTGGTAAAGAACAAGGGCGGGGTGGTTATAGCCGAAGACGAAATTCTCGCATTTGCGGAAACTGCCGGTGAAGCCGATTGGCTGACGGGCAAATCTAAACCCAACGGAGGTCCATGATGGCGGCACGCAAAATATGCGGAAATCTTGCTTACAACGTTGGCTGTGTTCCTGTTGAGGCGTATGGGTTGCTCATACCGTCAAATGAAGCCATGTCGGCATTGTCCAAGCGCGTAGCTGAGCGGCTCCGGGACACTGACGGGAAAAGCGCCGTTGCCGCCCCAATAGCCGGACTACAATTGACAAAATTCCAGCAGGCTAATCTTGAGCGCATATTAAAGGAGACAAATGTACCAGAATGGCGCATAGGAGAGGCGTTAGCCGAATGTTATCTGGAGGATAATTATGACTGCCTGTTTCCTTGGCAGAGCGGACGCGACATGAGAAACCCGAACGCCAGTTTGTCCGGGGCTGACCTTGTCGGCTTTCAAGGGAAGTCCGGCCAAGCCCGCTTTGCCTTTGGAGAGGTCAAGACATCTGAGGATAAGCGTACACCACCAAAAGTCATGTCTGGACGAAACGGAATGGTGTGTCAGCTTGAAACGCTGTGCGATGACCTTACCCGCATAAACACACTGGTGAGGTATCTTGGCATCCGACACATAGGACAGCCTTGGTCGGAAATGTATAAAACGGCCTTTATCGCTTATTTGAATAATACGAGCGATATTGTGCTGTTGGGAGTTCTGGTGAGAACAACGACTGCTGACGCGGCTGACCTGCAAAAACGCGTGAAAAATTTGGCTGCCAAGAATCCCAAACGGGCGGTTCTCTTGGCATTGTACATCCCACTTCCATTAAGGGATTGGAAGAATATCGTGTTTTCGAAGGAAGGAGGGGGGGCATCATGAACATTTCTTCGCATTGGGCGCTTGAGGCCTTTGGGCCGGAACGGCTGTTGCAGGCGGAAGAACTTGCCGAGCGCATACTTGTGTCAGATTCGGTCGGAAGCCTTTTAAATTATCAAGTTAACCTTACGACCGAGGAAAACCGCTTGCTGGAGAAAGCTGTTCAGGCGCTTGAGATGGCTGCCATCGAATACTGGCCGCAGCTTATTCGGCCATCTCAGGAGAACGCCGAACAACGACGCGCCGCTGAAGCCTGCTGTTCCGCGGCTTTCGCCATCAAGCGAGCCCTGCCTTTGCCGGAGAAAACCGAGCCGCGGCTGTTTCACATACTTCATCTTGTCGCTTTGGCCTATGTTGGTCAAAGGTGGGCAGACGCCCGCCGGTGGGTTGCTGAACATCCCGTATCAATTAAGACACCTTCAGTGGAAGACGTGACTTGGGAGCAGCGTGTTCTTTACCGCTTGTTTGAAGGATGGATGTGTCTCATTCGAAAAAATGGCTGGGATGATGTACACCGGGCAGCCCAAATAATAACCGGTCTTCGCCGGGAACAGCTGGCGTATGAGGAGCGGTTTCTGTACAGTTTGCCGGCTGAGCAGCGCCCTTTAGCCGGATGGACGCTAGTGGCGCTTTACCACTGGGCGGCGGCCACCGAACTTTTGTCTACTTACTTATTGCAGGGCGTGCCCGGGGGAATAGAAACCCAACTTGATTCGCATTTCGAGAAGGCTTGCGATGCTGCCAGGTCGGCCCGCGATGCTGAATTGGAGATTATTTTGCGCTGGCTTCACGCCGCATCGCGGCAGATGGTTGACGGATCATTATGGAGAGTCGCCCAGAGGGTTAATTCCCGGGTCAGCCAGTATGTGCAGTTTGCAGCCCGACATGCGAATATGTTCGAAATGCTCCCCCCTCAACGGGCGGCCATTCTGGAAGAAGGTTTGCTGGATATGGCCAAGACATCGATTGTCATCAATCTCCCGACTTCCGGAGGGAAAACTGCCCTGGCCATCTTTCGCATACTCCAGGCCTTGAACCAGTTCGCCCAGGATAGGGGGTGGGTGGCTTACACCGCCCCGACGCGCGCTTTGGCAGCTCAAATCATGCGCCGTTTGCGCCAGGAACTTGGAGCAGTCGGTATCCGTATTGAACAGCTCAGCGGGGCTGTTGAAATAGACGCTTTCGAAGAAGACCTTCTAGAAAAAAACACATCTTTTGATGTTTTGGTTACCACACCGGAAAAGCTAGACCTGGTTATCCGCAACGAAAAAGTGAAGCGGCCGCTTGTTTTAGTCGTCGTCGATGAAGCGCATAACCTTGAAGACCCGGAACGGGGGCTCAAACTGGAAATGCTGCTGGCAACCGTTAAACAGGATTGCGAAAAAGCCAGTTTCCTGTTATTGACGCCATATATTCCCAACGGCGCAGAAATTGCGGACTGGCTAGCCCGCGGCACAAACGAGGCCAAACATATCAGCCTGGCAATAGGTCCATGGCAACCTAACGAGCGGGTGGTAGGCCGTTTTTACGCTGAAAAGGGGCCGAAACCGCGCGAATGGCGCCTGAAGTTTCGAACGCTTCAAACCACTCCCGGCACCATTCATTTTGGCGGTGAATTTGCGGTGGGTGAGCCTGGCCCGATAAATGCCGCTTTTAGTACAGTCTCAAAATGCCTTTACCGGCAAACCGCGGCCATGGCCAAGATATTTGCCAACCGGCCCAAATCGTTGACGGTGGCGGTTGCCACGGACATAAACGATGTCTGGGAAATGGCGCGCGTTCTGGCAGCAGAAATGCCCCCGCTTTCTCCGGTGCCGGATGCCGTTCGCCTTGTCCAACGCTTTCTTCAGACGGAAATAAGTCCCCGCTTTGAGCTGGTTGAGATGCTGGAACGAGGGATCGCCGTGCACCATGCCGGCCTCTCCGAAGAAACACGCTCGCTGGTGGAAAGACTGGCCGAAGACGGCGCTTTGCGGGTTCTTTGCGCTACCACCACTATCGCCCAAGGCATCAACTTTCCCGTGTCGTCGGTTTTCCTGGCTTCCACACGCTATCGTCGTCGCGAGATGCCGCCCAAGGACTTTTGGAACCTTGCGGGGCGGGCCGGGCGCATCTTCCAGGAGAGTGTCGGCGTGGTTGGCATCGCTTCCCGGCATGATGACTTAGGCAGTCATATTCGAATTGAAAGATTTGTCCGTTTGCAGGCCGAGGCTTTATGTTCCACGCTCGAAGGTCTGGTCGAAGAAGCAATAAAAATAGGCAGATCCCTCAGCCTCGAAGTGGTGATTCACCTGCCCCAATGGCGGGCGTTTTGGGGTTATCTGGCCCACATCTACAATCGGACCAGGTCGCCAGAAGCTATGGCCGCCAGGGCAGAACAAGTCCTCAGGAGCACCTTGGGCTATCGCAGTCTGGAGAAGAAGTCCCAGACAAAAGCCAGGTTGCTACTGGAGTTTACCAAAGAATATGCCCGGAGGCTCTCCAAAGACAACCGCCTCGCCCCGCTGGCGGACGCAACGGGATTCGCCCCGGAGAGCGTTCGGGAAGCAATCAGGCAGCTGGACGGGAAAGTGGTCTCTTCCGATTGGTTGCCGACGGGGCTGTTCGGGGGGAACCGCAGGGCGTTGCGAACCCTCATGGGGATCATGTTAAATCTGCCGGAGACAAGTTCTCAGCTCAACGAAATCCCGTCCCGCGGGGGTAAGCACAGTTACTTGGCCGATCTCACGGCGGAATGGGTAGGCGGGCAACCCATCGAAACCCTTGCCTACCGGTATTTTATCGATCCTCAAGAAGAAAACCCCGATTTGACGGACGGACTGTCCAAGGCCTGCCGCGCGATATACGGCCGTCTTTCCCAGGCTGCCACCTGGGGGCTCTCCGCCATGTCGAAGCTGCCGACCGCCGGTATCGATTTCGACGGCCTGTCGGAGGATGAAAGGCGCACAATCAATTTGCTCCCGGCGATGGTTTATTACGGCGTCTCGACGGAAGAGGCGGTCTTGATGCGGATGAATGGAGTGCCGCGTACCGTGGCCCAGACGTTAGGCGAGATGTTTAAGCAAAGAGAACGCCGCCTTGGCCGCGACAGCGTAACTCGGGCTGTGGAATTCGTGCGTGGCCTTTCGCCGGCAGACTGGCAGGCTGCCGTATCCAAGGATGCTCCCATGACGGGACATGACTACCGCAAAGTGTGGAGCATCCTGACCGGCCACGATCATCCCACGGAAGGAGAAAAGGCATGACTGAGCGTTCCCGCCTGATAGAGCAATGTTTTCCTGTGAAGCAAACCTCTTTGGACTCTGTGCACGAAAAGAACGTGCGGCACGGGCATATATCCACGCTGCACATCTGGCCGGCGCGGAGGCCGCTGGCGGCCTGCCGGGCGGCTTTGATTGCCACCCTCCTGCCAGATCCGGGGACGCCCGAGGAGCGGCACGAGGTCCTGGAGCGGCTGGGCGGAAGGGTAGTTCAAAAGATAGAGAAAAAAAAGCTGCCTGGCGGCAGGGTTGTGGAGCAGGTCAGGGAAGAGACTGCCGGCGGCATTCTCCACTGGGGGCGGGAGAACGGGCCGGATCTGGAGTGGTTCCGCCAGGAGATCAAAAAGGCTTATGGCGGGCAACCTCCGCGGGTGCTGGATCCCTTCGCCGGCGGCGGGGCCATCCCGCTGGAGGCCATGCGCCTGGGTTGCGAAGTGACGGCCGCAGACATCAACCCGGTGGCCTGGTTTATCCTCAAGTGCACCCTGGAATACCCGCAGAGGCTGGCCGGGCAAAAGCGCCCCCTGCCGGAGTTTGTTCTGAAAGATGAAGCGTTCATGGAGCAGTTCTGCAAGGCCAACCCCTGGGCTGGCGGCAGGGGACGCTCCCAAAAAGCGCAGTTGGAATTCGCTTTTGAATCTGATCCTTCCGGCGAAGGTCTGCTCCCCGAGGCTGACCTGGCCTGGCATGTGCGGGCCTGGGGCCGGTGGGTGCTGGAACGAGCCCGCCGGGAGTTGGCCCGCTTCTACCCAACCTACGCCGATTATCAACCGCTGAAACCTGGCGGTGGTGTATATGAGCAGCGCGCGTCCCAACAGGTTCCTCTCCGCGACGACGGAACGCCCGACCTTGAGGCGCTGAACGCCGAGTTCAGCCGGGACCACCTGGCGGACGGGCGCAACCCGCGCTGGGTACCCAAGCCCACGGTGGCTTACCTGTGGGCGCGGACCGTGACTTGTAAAAACTGCCGCGCCACCGTGCCGCTGCTGAAAACGCGCTGGCTGTGCAAGAAGGATCAGAAGCGCGTGCTGCTGACCATGGAGCCGGATGCCAGCAAAACCGGCGTGGTTTTTGGCGTGCAGGCGGAGGCGCCGCAGGCCGCGGGCAACGCTGCGCAAAGGCGCGAGCGCGACAAAAAGATCGGCGCCGGAACCATGTCCCGCTCCGGCGCGACATGTCCCTGCTGCGGCGCCATCATGACCATGGAGGATATCCGGATGGAAGGGCAGGCCGGGCGGCTGGGGGACGTGATGACCGCCGTGGTGGTGGATGGGCCGGATGGCAAGGAATATCGCCTGCCGACAGCCGGTGAAATAAGGTTTGCCATTGAGGCGGAGCAAGAGATAGACAGGCTCTGGGAAGAGATTCCTTTTGGTTTGCCCAAAGAATTGATTGTTGAAGACGCCAAACGAAATACCTGGTGTGTTCAATACGGGCTTGATGAGTTTCACAAACTATATACCACCCGCCAGCTACTAGCTCTAGGCACCTTCGTCAAGCATACCCGCCGAGCCAGGGAAGCTATGCGCTTAGAGGGTTACCCGCTTGAGTGGGTGGAGACTGTGGGAGGATATTTGGCAGTCTGCCTTGACCGGTTAGCTGATTATAATAGTAACATTTGTAACTGGGATCCTAATGGCGAGTACATAACGCATACATTTCAACGTTTTGCACTTCCAGTCAAATGGGATTTCAGTGAAATTAATCCATTCTCAGGGGCCACAGGTGATTATGCAGGAGGACTAGAATGGATTGTTCGATTCGTAAGTTACGCAACATTAGCTTCTGGGGCGATTTATGCACCAAAGATTCTAGAGCAATCTGCCGTACAAGCTAAGGATAATGGGATTGATTTAATCATCACCGATCCGCCATATTATGATGCTATTGGCTACTCTGTCCTGATGGACTTCTTTTACGTCTGGCTGCGCCGGACGTTGCACGGGCTTTCCCCAGAAATCGACGAGGCTTTCCGCGAACCCTTGTCTCCCAAGTGGGACCGCGATAAGAACGACGGCGAGCTGATCGACGACGCCAGCCGCCACGGCGGCGACAGGCAAAAATCCAAAGCCGCCTACGAAGAAGGAATGTTCCGGGCCTTTCAGGCTTGCCACCGGGCGTTGAAGCAAGAAGGCAGGATGGTGATCGTTTTCGCCCACAAGCACCCGGACGCTTGGGAAACGCTGGTCTCAGCCATTATCCGCGCCGGGTTCGTGGTCAACGCCAGCTGGCCTATCCAAACGGAGATGGGCAACCGCACCCGGGCCCTGTCTTCGGCGGCCCTGTCCTCTTCCGTATGGCTTGTTTGCAGGAAACGCGCCGAAACGGCCCGCCCAGGGTGGGACAACAGGGTGCTGGAAGAGATGCGGCAAAACATTTACACCCGGCTGCGGGAGTATTGGGACGCGGGCATCCGGGGGCCTGACTTCGTCTGGGCGGCCACCGGTCCTGCGCTGGAGGCATACAGCAAGTATCCCGCGGTCAAGAAGGCCAATGAGCCAGGCAAGCTGATGGACGTGCCGGAGTTCCTGCGGGCGGTGCGGCGGCTGGTGGTGGATTTCGTGGTCGGGCGCGTGCTTACCCACAACGGCGCCGATACGGTGAGCGGCCTGGATGACGTTACCACGTACTATCTTCTCCATCGCCACGACTTCGGCCTGGAAGACGCTCCCGCCGGGGCATGCATCCTTTACGCCGTGTCCTGCGGCCTCTCCGACCGGGAACTGGCTGACCGGCACGACATCCTTATACGGGCCGGCGGACCGGAAACGGATGGGCAAGGGGACGAGCAAGAGGATGCGGACGAAGAAGAGGCTGAGATTGCTGAAGGCACCGGCAGCAGAGTCAGGCTCAAGCCCTGGCAGCAGCGCAAGCACAGCGGTTTGGGCTTAGACGCCGAAGACCGGCCTGCCCCTTTGATCGACCAGGTTCACCGCCTGATGCGTCTCTGGAAGGCCGGAGATGTGACAAAGGTGGACGACTACCTGGACCAGCGGGGTCTGCGCCGCAGCCAGCTCTTCCCCCGGGTGCTCCAGGCCTTGATCGAACTGGCCGCGGCCGGCAGCGAAGAGCGCTCGCTCCTGGAAAGCATCAGCAACCATGTTTCTGTTCGAGGTTTAGCCCCGGCTAAGGAGCCGGAATTGTTTAATATGCAAAACCCTTAGGTGGTATGATATGGGGAGCATAGAACTGCAAACCATTTTGGGAGGCGAGGCATATGATTAGGAGTATTGAAGCCCTGAATTTTCGCTGCTTGCGCCATGTCCGGCAGCAACTCGAAACCTTTCACGTCCTGATCGGTCCCAATGCCAGCGGAAAGACCACGTTTCTGGACAGCGTTGCCTTTTTAGGGGATTTGCTGTCAGAGGGCCTGGAAGCTGCCATCGGAGAACGCACCCAGGATCTGCGGGATATGGTCTGGCAGCGCAGGGAGCAACCGTTTGAGCTTGCTGTGGAGCTGCAGATACCGGAAGACCGTCGCAAACTGATCAAAAATCCGGACTTCGACAGGGTCCGGTACGAAGTATCCGTGGGTATGGACCGCGATACAGGTGAGACTTCTATTCTATCCGAGAAAGTGGTTCTCATGACGTCAAAGCCTTGTCTTCCAGTTCAGCGAGTACTCTTTCCCTCTCTGGCGCCGGGGCCGGAAACCATTCTTACCCCTAAGGCTTTAAAGGGAGCTAAGGTTGTGGTCAACAAGGTGCGGGGTGGCAACGACAATTTTTACGACGAAACCGGCAAGGGTTGGGATCATTCGTTTAAATTGGGTGCCAGGAAGTCAGCCCTGGCCAACCTGCCAGAGGATGAATCCAGGTTCCCGGTATCGACATGGCTGAAGAGCATGTTAATGGACGGGGTTCAACGGCTGGTGCTGAACAGCGTGTTGATGCGCAAACCCAGCCCGCCTGGGCAACCCAAAGGTTTCCGCCCGGATGGGTCCAATCTGCCCTGGGTGGTGGATATGCTGGCTAAAAAGGACCCTGCGCGCTTCCGGGATTGGATACGACATCTCCAAACAGCTCTGCCGGACATTAAGGTTATTGGGCGGATAACAGTATGAAGCCTTTTGACCCGAAACTTGCTGTTGAACAGGTCCTGCGCCAGGCTGGGAAACCGCGCTCGTCAGCTATCTATGAGCAGCTTGCCCGGCGAGTCAGTTTGCAGCGTTGCACGGATCCTGCTTTTGTGAAGTTCACAACAGTGCTCCAGAAATGGTTCGGGAGGTGACATTTATGTTAACGCAAACCCCGTGGAAACCCTGGCATGAAGTGGTGCAAATTCGAGACGACTTGAAGTCGGGAGAGCTCTCCCTGGCCATTTTCGCGGCCGACCTTTACGACGTGGCGATGGGGAGCGCCAAGCCGGTCTACCAGCACCCGGCCGAGTTCTTTAGCCTGACCTACCCCACTTTCAACCTGCGCGAGCTGGCCAAGGATGTGCTCCTGCGCCTGGCCGGCAAGAACGATAAGGCCGTCCGCCAGTTGGAACTGACTTACGGGGGCGGGAAGACCCACACCCTGATCACCTTGTTCCACCTGGTTTCCGACCCGGAGAACTTGCCGGCGTTGCCCGCCGTCCAGGAGTTTATTGAACACACCGGCATCGCCCCGCCGCGCGCTAGGGCAGCGGTATTGGCCTTTGATAAGCTGGATGTGGAGAAGGGCATGGCGGTGAAGGACCCCCGGGGCAATACTCGCTGGCTGAAACAGCCCTGGAGCATCCTGGCCTGGCAGCTTGCCGGTGCTGAAGGGTTGAAACTGCTTCACGCCGAAGGGGAGGACTGCGAAAGGGAAAGCGCCCCGGCCGAGAATCTTTTGGTGGACTTGCTCTCTTTGCCCGGACGCGAGGGCTTGGCCACGCTGGTCCTTTTGGACGAGGTGCTGATGTATGCCCGCGAAAAGGTCAGCCTTGACCCAGTCTGGCGCGGGCGGCTGCAGAACTTTTTCCAGTACCTGACCCAGGCGGCGACCAAGGTGGAACGTTGCGCTGTGGTTGTATCACTGCTGGCCAGCGATCCCAGGAAAAGCGATGCTTTGGGCAAGGAGATCGCCAAGGAGTTGTACGACACCTTCCGGCGCGAGCAGGAAGAGGGCATCCAGCCGGTGGTCAAGGAAGACGTGGCGGAGGTGTTGCGCCGGCGCTTTTTCATCGCCGGCTCCATCAGGGACCGCGAAGCCTTTCGGCCGCATGTGGTGGCCGCCTTAAAAGGCATCGCCGATCTGGACGACCAGACCGCCAGGGACGGCAAATCTGCTGAAGAACGCCTTTTGCGCAGCTACCCGTTCCATCCCGACCTGACGGAAATCTTTTATACCAAATGGACGCAATTGGAGGGGTTCCAGCGTACCAGGGGGGTGCTGCGGACCTTTGCCATGGCCTTGCGCGAGGCCGCCAGATGGGACCGGTGCCCGCTGATCGCGGCCAACGTGTTCTTGAACGCCCCGGACCGGGAGGAGTTGTCGGAAGCGGCCCGCGAACTGGCCAACATTGCGGCCACGGAGGAGTATGAGGGCAAGCGCCAGGAGTGGGCCGGCATCTTGGAAGGCGAACTGGCCAAGGCCCGGGCCATCCAGGCGGAAGCGGCGGGCCTCAAGTTCCGGGAAACAGAGCAGGCCGTACTGGCCACCTTTGTTCATTCCCAGCCCATCGGCCAGAAGGCGTTGACCCGCGAGCTACTGGCGCTGTTGGGGCATACGCGGCCGGACAGGATCGAGTTGGAGAAGGCTCTGCGCCGTTGGACAGAAGTTTCCTGGTTCCTGGATGAGGCGGCCGTCAACGACGCCAGGACAGGACCGGACGGCCGCAAGGAGTTGCCCAAGTCCTGGCGGCTAGGTTCCAAACCAAACCTGCGGCAGATGCATAACGATGCTTGCCTGCGGGTATCGTCTTCGCCCAGCCTGATCGAAGCAAAACTGGTTGAGGCCATCAGGGGGCTGAAAAGCCTGACCGCCGGCGCCGCAGCCGCCGGGGCCAAGGTGCATAACCTGCCTGACCGGCCAAGGGAAATTGAGGACGACGGGGAATTCCATTACGCCGTGCTGGGGCCCAAAGCGGCTTCCACAGCGGGCAATCCCAGCGTTGAAGCCAAACGCTTCATTGAGGAGACCTCCGGACCGGACAAGCCGCGGGTCTGCCGCAACGCCGTGGTCCTGGCCGTTCCTTCCCGGGACGGGCTGGAGATGGCCCGCCACCGGGTGCTTGACTACCTGGGGTGGGAAGAGGTGCGCAGCCTCTTGAAAGGGCAAGAAATCGATCCTTTGCGCGCGGAGCTGCTGAACGGCTACACGGAAGAAGCCCGGAAAAAAATATCCGAGGCTGTCCAGCAGGCCTACTGCCTGGCGGTGACGGTATCGGAGAAGAATGAGATTCAGGCCTACAAACTGACCGTCGGGTCAGAACCGCTTTTTAACGTGATCAAAGCAGACCCGCGCACGCGCATCCAGGAAACGGCCGTCAGCGCGGAGGCCCTGCTGCCCGACGGGCCTTACAACCTCTGGCGCGAGGGGGAAACAGCGCGCCGGGCAAGGGATCTAATCGGCGCCTTCGCCCAGTTCCCGCATTTGCCTAAAATGCTGCGCCGCAAGGAGATCGTGGAGACTTTGGCCTTGGGGGTGCGGGAAGGCGTTTTTGTCCTGCGAACGGTTCGACCGGACCGGTCCGTGCGTACCGTTTGGCGACAGGAACCGCTGGATTCCGACCTGAGCGATCCGGGGTTGGAAGTCATTCTGCCCGCAACGGCCACCTTGTCCGAAATATCCCCGCACCTCTTGCTGCCTGGTCAGCTGCCCGGCCTTTGGCCCGCACCGCCGGAAATAAAGGTGAAAGACGTGGCGGAATATTTCCGGGGCGGCCACGTCGTGAACGTGGACAAGGGCGGCTTTCAGGAACCGCTGGCCATACCCAGGGCCGGAAGGGCCGTGGTGGAAGCGGCCATAGCCGAGGCTGTACGGATGGGGAAGCTGTGGTTGACGAACGGGCCGGCCAGCATCCTGGCGGAACCCATACCAACCGGAATACTCACTGACGAGGCTATACTGCGGCCGCCCCCGGCGCCGCTCTCCGCTACCGCCGTGCTTCCGAACAACCTTCCTGAGGCCTGGCCGTCCCCGGAAACGACTGCTCTGGCCATTTTGGTTGCACTGTCCGGCAAGGCAGGCCAGAACCTGCCCTGGGCGACGGTCCGGGAAGCAATTGCAGGTGCCCTGCGCGCCCGGATGTTGGAAAGAACCGTCGACTCCGGTGATTGGCCGTGCGACTTTAGCGGTGCCCGGAATGTCAAGATGCGAGTGCCGGAAGTGGTGTCGCCTTCGACCCCGCCTCCACCCCCGCCCAAACCCGGGGTGAAGGTGGCCGAAGCTGAGCTGCGTCCCAATGAAATTCAGGATCTGGCTGACGTAATTGGCGAATTGGTTGCCGCGACCGTTGGCCTGGAACTGACTTTCAAACTGCGGGTGGAACTGGCCGGAACACCAGAGTTACCGGATGAAGTCGTGGCAAGGGTTAACGAGTTGCTTGCTGGAGTTGCCGATACTCTTAAACTTGGGTAGGGTAGGGCCCAGGTGTGACTTAACGAAATGAAAAATCAAGCGGTTCCATGTTAGCATTAACTCTAACATGTGTTAAAATATACACGATAAATTTTGGGACGGGAGAAACAAAGCAGGATGATCGATTTTAGAAAAGAGCTGGCAAAATTCGATTTTTTTGCCATAGATGCTGAATTTACCGGGTATTATTACGAGACAGCACAGGTTATCGAGGCTTTTAATTCAACCCTCAAGCGCATTGGCAAGGAACTGAACAATGCCAACATGCAACTTGAGGAAGTTTTGTCGCAGCACCTGGAAGAAAAGGAGAAGGACAAGCATATAGCCGAGCAGCAAAGGGCGATAGCCGCCTGCGAGGACGAAAAGCGTTCACTTGTCCAGGGATTGGTGGAAGTGCTTGACCAGCTAGAAGACATCTACCGGTATTCCTTGCAACATGAACGCGGCACCTGGTCCGAACAAATGCAGCTTTTGTGGAAAAATACATCGGCAAAACTGCTGCTGCATGGAATAATCCGTATCGAGGGTGAAAACACTCCCTTTGATCCCCGGTTCCATTCCGCGGTAGAGGTAAAAGAGAACAATAATCTCCCCAGCGGGACGATTCTTGAGGTGTTGCGCTGCGGGTACATGTATCAATCGCATTTGTTAAGAAAGGCACAGGTTATTGTGAATAAACTGACGGAGGCATATGAGCAATGAGCATCATCGTGGGCATTGATCTAGGCACATCGACATCGGAAATTGCAGTCCTAAAAGAAGGAAAACCGCTTGTCATTTCCAACCACCTGGGAGAATACATCACCCCATCGGTCGTCGGTCTGTCTTCTGACGGAAGGATTATCGTCGGAAAAGAGGCCCGGGACCAACTTTTGTTGAAACCGGAAGATACGGTGATTGAGGTTAAGCGATTAATGGGCAGCGGTGCGACGGTTTCCATGGGGGGCAAAGAGTACACTCCGCAGCAAATTTCCTCTTACATTTTGTCCTATCTCATTGAGTGCGCACGCAAGTATTTGGGTGAAGACGTTGACAGAGCGGTTATAACTGTACCCGCCTATTTTTCCGATACGCAAAGACGCGCTACCGTGGAAGCGGGAAAACTGGCCGGAATCCAAGTGGAGCGCATCATCAACGAACCCACTGCCGCGGCGCTTGACTTCGGACTCGAACATATGAAGGAATGCCAGAACATCCTGGTCTATGATCTGGGCGGCGGAACGCTTGATGTGACAGTCCTGGAAATGTTTGAAGGCGTTCTTGACGTTAAGGCTAGCAGCGGCAACAACCAGCTCGGCGGGAAAGACTTCGACCAGCGGCTCATGGATTACCTCCTGGAAAGGTTTACCGCTCAATACGGCGTGGATGTTTCCGAGGACAAACGAGCGCTGATGCGCTTGAAAGAAGCGGTGGAAAAATGCAAGATAGACCTGAGTGAATACCAGGAACACCACCTGCTAATTCCATTCTTTGCCAACGCGAAGGGAAATCCGGTTTCCCTTGAGGAGACGGTAAGCAGGGAGACATTTGAAGGCCTGATCAAAGAGATGATCGATTCCACGGCCAAACAGATCTATACGGCCTTGGCGGATGCGCGCCTCAGCGCTGCGGATATTGACCTTATCCTGCTTGTCGGCGGCTCAACCCGCATCCCGTATGTGCGGTGTTTCATTGAGAATACTTTGGGAAAATCGCCGCAGCCGCTGATTGATCCGGACCTGGCAGTGGTCAGAGGCGCGGCTGTTCAGGCGGGCCTTCTCAACAACCAATTGTCCGCGGAGAAGGACATATTAATCACCGATGTTTGCCCATACACGCTCGGCACATCCATACTCAGCTATGTCGGCGGTTTTCCGGTTACCGACGTCTATGACGTCATTATCCCG
This sequence comes from Peptococcaceae bacterium, assembly GCA_024655825.1. Lineage (NCBI taxonomy): Bacteria > Bacillati > Bacillota > Clostridia > Eubacteriales > Peptococcaceae > Peptococcaceae bacterium. The sequence goes on from JANLFJ010000033.1 coordinate 26,515, forward strand.
AGAAATGTCACGATACCGGTGGTCAAGGAGAAGATATACGGGACGGTTGCCGACAACCAAACCGCGGTGGAGATCAATGTCTACCAGGGAGAATATAAAAAAGCATCTTACAATAATTTCTTGGGGAAGTTCCTGTTAAAAGGCATTCCGCCGGCTCCCGCCTTACAGGAAAAGATCAGTGTCACCTTTTCATATGATGTCAACGGTATCCTCCAGGTGGAAGGAAAAATAGTAAGCACGGGGAAAAAAGCCAACCTGGTGATTGAGACAACCGGCGTGGAAATGGTCCAAGAGATTGAACCGGAAGGATGGGAAAAAGCGCCTAATGCCAAAAAATACAGGGCGATTATTAAGAAAGCCGGCCGGCTGGTGGAAAATGGACAAGCACAGTTCTATGCCCCGGAAATAGAAAGCCTGATCAGGAAGATAAAGACAGGGTTAGTGCAGGGTGAGAAGCCGGAAAAGCTTGATGCGTACAAAGAAGAGCTTCATGAGATCATTTATGAACTGACGGAGGAAATGAATGTTTGAAAGTCTGTCGCGCTTTTATTATAACCAGGGGCTGCGGCTGGCGAGAAAAGATCGGGTTGGCGCAGCTGTACAAAACCTGGCCAAAGCTGTAAGTTGTGACAGCGAAAATCTTGAGGCCTGGAACCTGGTGGGCCTTTGTTATTACCGGCTGGGGAAGTACAAAATGGCAGAATACTGCTGGACGCGGAGTGTGGATATACGCCGGGAGGGAAACGCGGCCGGCGATTACCTGGCGGATCTAAGAAATGCCCTGGAAGAAACCGAACCGCATTTTTCCGAGATTGCCTTCCTCTGCCGGAACGAAAAATACCGACAGGCCGCCGGGACCTTGAGCAAAGAAATCTGCAGCCGGTTTGATTTATCCGTCGGCCTCCTTAATTGTCTGGGTGTTTTGTGGGCGCTTGGCGGTAGGACAAACGCGGCAGTCAAATGTTGGACAACCGTTTTGTCCCTTGACAAATCCAATACCGACGCCCGGCTATACTTAGCCGAAATGGAAAATCGCCTGAGCTATAAATTTCTCAAGTGGAAAGAAAGACTATTCAAAAGAAATGAGATGAAAGATAAATGAAGGACTATTACCGGACGCTTGACATCGCCAAAAACGCCACGGCAGCCGAGATAAAAAAGGCCTATTTTTCGCTTGTCAGGGTCTTCCCGCCCGACCGGCATCCCGAAGAGTTCATGAAAATCCGGGAGGCATACGAGGTCCTGATTGACGAGAATACGCGCCGCCAGTACGACATGGTTGATTCCATGCCCGACGTGGTTAAGTTGTATTTCCGGGAAGGGCAAAAAGCGCTGGCCGGCGGGAGGGCTGAAGAAGCCATCCGCCTGCTAGAGAGGGTTGTCAAAGTGTACCGGGATTTCTCCGTGGTGAACAGTCTTTTGGGCGAGGCATATTTGCGGAATGAAAACAGCGGCAAGGCCATCCGTATTTTTGAGGAGCTTACGGACAAGGAAAGAAACAACGCCGGCTTTGCGCGCCAGCTTGCCCATGCCTATGCCATGCGCGGGTGGTATAAAAAAGCGGTGGAACAGTACCGCCGGGCTTTGACGCTTGACGAGGACAACCTTTCGCTTTGGCTGGGACTAATTGATTGTTACCTGGCGACCAAAGATTACGACAGCGCCATTGAAGTAGTGCGGGAAGGGCTTGAAGTCAGCAACAGGAGAGGCTGGGACAACCTTGAGCTGTATTATCATATAATCCAGATCGATATTTACTCCCATGATCTTACCAGCATGAAGAAGCACCTTGAGGAGATGAAGAACAAGGCGATTGAAAAGGAAGAAGAAAGAGCCAACGTCGCCTGGTTCTTAGCTACTCTGGCGAAAACGATCCACAGCAAAGGATTATATGAAGAGTCGGCGGCCACAATTGACGCTGCCTTTGCCTTGCTGCCGGGCGACGAGGAACTTAACAAGATTAAAAAGAGCATCGACGCCCAGTATGTTATTTCGGCGGAGATTAAAAAGCTTCAAGATGACCCATCCATCGATGACAGTTTGGCAGAAATGCTCAATTTTGAGCTGCACAAGTGTAACAACAAGTACTGCCTTGACTGTGCAATCACGCAATTTTTCTATGAGCTGGAAATCGTGACTGATATTGAGTATTACAGAAAGGACGTCTTGCGGCTGAAAAGCTCCTACCCGGAGCTATACAACATGAAAAAGGAATTTTTTGACAAAGTACTCAATCCCAGAAAGCAAGATTACCTGTTTGAAACTTACACAAAGAGGTATAAAAAATACCAAAGGCTGTTGCCCGATAGATTCGAATCAGACAATGATGAGAAAGGTTACGAGATGTTCCCGCAACCATACCGGCGTCCCGAGCCCAAGATAGGACGCAATGATCCGTGCCCCTGCGGAAGCGGGAAAAAATACAAAAAATGCTGCGGTGCAAAAGCCTGATTGGCTACGGACTTAAACCTTTGTTCCAGGTGGCGCCGTGAAGCCGGGGCAGTTGTGCGCCAATCCCCGAGCGGTTCTGGGATCAGACATCGCCTTAAGGCCGCTGGACGTCGCTCTCTGCAGCATGGAATTCCACTCATTGTTAGAGCGGGAATATGGTATATTAAAAATAAATAGTGTTGTTCTGAAAGGGGTTGATGTCTATGCTTAATAAAGAGATTATAAATGAAAAACTTAAGAAGAATAAAGCAGTATTGAAAGAGAAGTATCATGTTGAGCGAATCGGTGTATTTGGTTCTTTTGCCCGGAATGAGCAAACCGATGATAGTGATATTGACATTCTGGTAGAATTCTCAAAGCCTGTTGGGTTTGAGTTTATTGATCTGAAGTTCTATCTTGAAGAATTGTTCAATAAGAAGGTCGATTTAACAACAGTTACAGCTTTAAAGCCAAGGATTAAAGACAAAATTTTAAACCGTACTTTCTTTTCAATAAACTGATTCTCGCTTCACTACTGGTTCGAAATCGTTGCAGGTGCTTGAACAAAAGCTAGTCTTCATGTTGCGTTTGATTCTTATTCTTTTTACCTTATCACCGGAATACTGACATTCTCGACCATATTTTTTATTGCTTTTTCATTTATCTTGCTCCCAAAACCACGGTATGTAGCAACGGCTTTACGAGGATAACCGGTGAGGCTGGAACATTGGCCAATTCGAGGCGAAAACGGGGGAAAACGCTGATGTTCGAAGGTTTTTCACAAGCAACCATAGATTACCTCAAGGATCTTGCGGCCAACAACAACAAGGAATGGTTCGAAGCACACCGCGCAGATTATGAAAAGCACCTGCTGCTGCCGTTTCGGGAACTGGCAGCGGAGCTTGGACCGTTTATGCTGACCATTGACCCCTATTTTGAAAGCAATCCCCGCAAATGCGTTTCGCGAATACACAGAGACATAAGATTTTCACGGGACAAAACGCCCTACAGGACAAACATGTGGCTGGCCTTCAAGAGGGTGTATAAGGATTGGAAGGCCGAACCGACATATTTCTTTGAGGTGTTTCCGGACTACTATCGCTACGGCATGGGGTTTTACGAAATCCCGAAGGAGACGCTGGAAAGATTAAGAGAACTGATTCTTAAAAGGGACAAAGGGTTTGAGATGATCAACTCCATTTATAAAAACCAGCGCGAATTTGTTCTGGAAGGTGAAAAATATAAAAGGGTATTGAACCCTGAGCTGCCGGATGATCTGCAAGAATGGCACCAGCGAAGGGAGATATACTTCGTCTGCAACAAAAAAGCGGACGAGCGCCTGTTCAGCTCCCGGCTGGCGGAGGATATTGCCGGCGGGTTCAAGGCATTGGAACCGGCATATAATTTCTTTTTGCAGCTGAGAGGCAAGGCGCTGGCAAGCAACTGACGGCCGCCGGCGCGACTCCTCGGCTCGATAGCCGCAAAGAGCTAAAATGCCGCCAAAGCGAAAAAAAGCCCGTGGATTTTTGGGGTCCGCTGGTGTATAATATTCCCCAAACGGCGAACTAAGAAAGTTCGCGGGACGTTGGATCTAATAAAAGATTAAGCGACAAAATGACGGTTAGCCATGAAGGTTGAACGGACCGCAGGAGCGGTCGGTACAGCTTAAATGGCTATATTTTTTTGAAGGGGGAAGGGGATAATGTCTCGGCAAACGACTGCCTGGGGAAAAGCGGTAGAATTTCACGGCCATGAATGCCCAGGTCTGGCTATCGGCGTCAGGGCGGTGGAAGCGGCCAAGGCCAAAATGGGGATCACTTTTTCTCAAGACGAAGAAATTGTTTGCGTCACCGAAAACGACGCCTGCGGCGTCGACGCCGTCCAGGTCCTGACAGGCTGCAGCCTGGGGAAAGGCAACCTGATTTACAGGGGGACCGGCAAGCAGGCCTTTACCTTTTTTAAGCGCAAGACTGGCGAGGGGCTGAGGATTGTCTTGAAACCTTTTCAAGAAGAAATGGACAGGGAGAAACGCCAGGAGTACATCCTGCAGGCAAAACTTGAAGACCTGTTTGAATTCAAAAGGCCGCATTTCAGCCTGCCGCAGACGGCCAGGTTGTTTGCCACGCAAGTCTGCGAAAAATGCGGGGAAGGCATTCCTGAACATAAAACGAGGATTCAGGACGGAAAAAAGGTTTGCCTGGACTGTTTTCACGATTACAGCCGGGGCTGGTAAATTGGGAAGAATGAGCTTCGATATTCGATAAAGGAATTGGGAAACCGTGAAAAACGAATTGTACGTCTCAGGAGAACCGTGCCGGATAGATGTTTACCAGCAGTATACCGGGAGAAAAAGAACCGTTATATTTCTTCTGGTCCTGTTGAACGTAGTATTGGCGGTGCTTGCCATTCAAGCCGGGTCCGCCAACCTGACTCCCTACCAGGTTCTAATGGCTGTTCTTGGCCGTGGGAGCGGCATTGGTTATTTGGAATATCCGCTTGCCCAGGGTTCTGGCAGGGATTATTGCCGGCGCCGGGTTGTCGGCAGCCGGCTGCGTGATGCAGAACAACCTTAAAAACCCCCTGGCTTCCCCTTTCACTTTAGGCATATCCAATGCCGCGGCCTTCGGAGCAAATATTGCCATTATTGGTTTCGGAGCCGGCAGCATCCAGAGCACGAGCACTGATGCGGTAATCATCAACAATCCTTACCTGGTAACGATATCGGCCTTTGCCTGGTCGATGGCGGCTGCCCTGACCATCCTCCTGCTGGCCAGGTTCCGCGGGTTTTCCCCGGAATCAATGATCCTGGCCGGCGTAGCAATCGGTTCGCTCTTTTCGGCCGCGACCATCCTGATCCAGTATTTTGCTCAGGATATGCAAATAGCAGCCGTGGTTTTTTGGACCTTCGGCGACTTGGGTAGGGCTTCCTGGAAGGAAGTAATCATCATGGCCGTTGCGGTTGGCCTGGCGGTTATTTATTTCATGCTCAAAAGGTGGGACTACAATGCCCTGGGCAGCGGGGAGGAGACCGCCAAAGGGTTGGGCGTCAACGTGGAGCGGGTGCGCCTGGGAGGCATGTTTGTCTCCTCCCTGATCACCGCCGTTGCGGTGTCCTTTCTGGGGATTATCGGTTTCATTGGCCTTGTCGGTCCCCAGATTATGAGGAGAATAATCGGCGGGGATCACCGTTTTCTTGTTCCGGCTTCGGTGTTGATGGGGTCGTTGCTGCTCCTGGTTTCCGATACCGTGGCCCGGACAATTATTTCACCAGTGGTCTTGCCGGTTGGAGCAATCACTTCCTTCCTGGGAGCGCCGCTGTTCCTTTACCTGTTGGCAAGGGGGTATCAGCAGAGATGATCCTTTCCGTTAATGGCTTGAAGTTCAGGTATCCGGGGCGTTCCGTGTTTCAGGACATTGATTTTTCCGTGACGAAAGGCGAATGCCTTGCCGTTTTGGGTACAAACGGGGTTGGGAAGTCCACTTTGCTTAAGTGCCTTAACCGTATTTTGAAACCGCAGTCGGGTGTCGTGTATATCTGTGAAAATGAGGTCTTGAAACTAAGCAGGATGGAACTGGCCCGGAGAATGGGGTATGTACCTCAGAGGCACGAGTGCGCCAGGACCACTGTTTTTGACGCGGTGCTGCTGGGCAGGAGGCCGTATATTAAATGGGATGTCTGCCCAAAGGACCTGGAAATCACGAACCGCGTTCTGCAGCTGCTGGAACTGGAAGATTATTCTCTGAGGCACCTGGATGAATTAAGCGGCGGGGAATTGCAGAAAGTGGTGCTTGCTCGGGCACTGGCCCAGGAACCGGAGGTGCTTTTGCTCGACGAACCGACCAGCAACCTGGACCTGAAAAACCAGCTCGAAGTGATCGGCATTATCAAAAGGGTGGTTAAAAGCCAGCAGATAGCCGCCATTGTGACCATGCACGACCTTAACCTTGCTCTCCGCTTTGCCGACAAGTTCCTGCTTCTTAAAAAGGGGAACATTTATGCGGCTGGCGGAATCGAGGTGATGACCCCGGAGAATATAGAGAGCGTTTATTCTGTTCCGGTAACGATCGAAAAATACCGGGATGTCCCGGTGGTTGTTCCCCTGTAAAGCAGACAGGTTGGATTTCGCTAACCGGTCGAATAACAGCCGGATATTGAATGTCGAATATAATAAGATAATTACGAGGAGGATAGAACAATGCGTGGAAGAAGCGCCTGTTTATTATTGGCAGCCCTGCTGCTGGCATCCTTTGTCCTCGGCGGCTGCGGCTCCCAAACCGCCCAAAAAGCCGCTGGCGGGTCAAAAACAACAGTAACGGACATGCTTGGAAGGCAGGTTTCGCTGGCCGTCCCGGCGGAACGCGTGGTGGCCATCGGCCCTGGAGCGCTCAGGCTGTATTGCTATGTCAACGGTGTGAACAAGGTGGTGGGGGTGGAGCAGATTGAAAAGGATAATCCCACCGGGAGGCCGTACCTTCTCGCCAACCCTTCACTGACGAACCTCCCAGTTATTGGACCGGGCGGCCCCAACAACGCTCCCGATCCGGAGAAGATACTTGCCGTCAAGCCTGACGTAATATTTACCGCCTACAACTCGGATAAGGCCGCTGTTGAGGAACTGCAGGCCAAAACCGGCGTGCCCGTGGTAGCCCTGAGCTACGGGAAAGTATCTACCTTTGATCTCGCCGTTTACAGTTCGCTGAAGCTTATCGGCAAAATTGTAGGCCAGGAAAAGAAGGCCCAGGATTTGGTTGATTTTATGGAGAAATGCAAGCAGGACCTGGCTAAACGCACCAAAAATATTCCCGATAACAAGAAGCCGAGCGTGTATGTAGGCGCTTTAGGGGCTCGGGGGACACACGGCATCGAGAGCACACAAGGCAAGTATTCTTTGTTTGAGGCGATAAACGCCAGGAATGTAGTGGATGAAACCGGCAAAACCGGTTCTTTGATGATTGAAAAGGAAAAACTGCTCCAGTGGAACCCCGATATAATTTTTATCGATCTGGCCGGTTACCCGATGGTCCAGCAGGACTATCAGAAAAACCCGCAGTTTTACAAAGCATTGTCGGCAGTGAAGAAGGGCGAACTATATTCCCAGCTGCCGTACAATTACTACACCACGAATATTGGTACCGCTGTAGCCGATGCCTATTACCTGGGGAAAGTGATTTATCCCGAGCAATTTAAAGATGTTGAGCCGGAGAAAAAGGCCGATGAGATTTATCAAGCCCTGCTCGGCAAACAGCTTTACGCGCAAATGGCCAAGGACTTTGGGGGGTTTAAAAAGTTGACCCTGCCTTAAAGAGAGGTAACACACTGCGCAACCAGCTACCGCTTGTTTTCTATGCTACGAATAAAAAGTAAAAAATAATGATGCTTGAATTTTAATTGCATATGGTTTATATTTTATAAGAAACAAGTTCATATTTCCTTCGGGAACAGGTGGAATTCCATACCGGCGGTAATCCGCACCGAAAAGTGCGGCAGCCCGCGAGCCTTAAGGCAGACTCTGGTGAGATCCCGGGGCCGACAGTTAAAGTCTGGATGGGAGAAGGATTGAAATGGCCGCATAAAAGGTGCTTTTTCTCGCGTGCCGGATTGTTCCCGGGGGAAGTTCTGTTCCCGGGATTTGTTTTTGCTGCTGCGCGGAGGTTCATTATGAATATTGACTACATGAAAATGGCGCTGGAACTGGCTAAAAAGGCGTGCGGGCGCACCAGCCCCAACCCGCTGGTAGGGGCGGTGGTGGTGAAGGGGGATGCCGTGGTGGGAAAAGGATACCACCAGAAGGCAGGCACACCCCATGCCGAGGTACATGCCTTAAACGAGGCGGGCGCTGAAGCCGCCGGGGCCGACCTCTATGTGAACCTGGAACCGTGTAACCATTATGGACGAACCCCGCCCTGCACGGAAGCGATCATCAGGGCGGGCATCAAACGTGTTTTTGTCGCCATGCGCGACCCCAATCCCCTGGTCGGCGGAAAGGGAATCGCCAGGTTGCGTGAACATGGGATTGAAGTTACCGAAGGTTTGCTGGAGGAAGAAGCGCGTAAAACCAATGAGGTGTATTTGAAGTATATCCAGACCGGAATCCCCTTTGTGGCTTTGAAAACGGCGATTTCCCTGGACGGTAAAATTGCGACGGAAACAGGCGAATCCCGCTGGATCACTGGAGAGGAAGCCAGGCGGCACGGGCACACGCTGCGCGACGCCTATGACGCCATACTGGTCGGCATAGGCACCATCACGGCCGACGACCCGAGTTTAACCTGCCGCTTGCCCGGGCGGGAAGGGCGAGACCCTGCCCGGGTCATCGTGGACAGCAGGCTTTCCATCGATGAGAAAGCGCGGGTCCTGAACTTGCAGTCACCGGCTCCGACCATCATCGCCACAACTTCGCAGTCTCCGGCGGGCAAAAGAAGCCTGCTTGAACAGAAAGCGAGCGTTCTGGTGATTAATGAGGGACCGCGGGTCGAACTGCCTTTACTGCTGAAAACCCTGGGAGAGATGGGGATAACCAGCGTTCTGGTAGAGGGCGGGGGACGCATTAACGGCAGTTTCTTGCGGGAAAACCTGGTGGATAAGTATTACTTTTACCTCGCTCCCAGGATAATCGGCGGGACAAAGGCCCCGGTTCCTTTTGCCGGAGAAGGGTTTCCCTCCCTGGCCGGTGCGGTCCGGCTTGAGGGTCTGTCCGTAGAACGCCTGGGAACAGATTATTTGATAACCGGTTATCCTCAAACGAAGGGAGTGATTAATCCTGTTTACGGGAATCATTGAAGAGCTGGGCGTGCTCCAGTCCATCGTCAAGGGAGCCAGTTCGGCCAGGCTCCGTGTCTCGGCGCCGTTAATCGTGACCGATGTTAAACCCGGAGACAGCATAGCCGTTAATGGGGTCTGTCTCACGGTAACGGCATTCGACTCCTTGGGTTTTACCGCCGAGGCGATGGCCGAAACCTTGAGCAAAACCAACCTGGGCGACCTAAGACCCGGTGAGAAAGTAAACCTGGAAAGGGCGCTGCGTTTAAGCGACCGCCTGGGCGGGCACCTGGTCAGCGGTCATGTGGATGGAGTGGGGACCATCATACGGCAAACCAGTCATGATATTGCCTTAATAACGGAAATCAGCTATCCCCCGCTCCTGGAGAAGTACCTGGTTCCCAGGGGTTCCGTGGCGGTCGACGGGATCAGTTTAACCATTACCGGGGTGAACTCCGGAAGCTTTACCGTGTCCCTGATCCCGCACACGCGTGGTATGACGACTCTGGGGTTTAAAAAGGCGGGGGACAAGGTGAACATCGAGGCTGATTTGATCGCCAGGTATCTTGGAAAACTTTCCGGGGGAGCAAATAAAGGACAGGATGATGCTCTGAAGAACAGCGAAGCAGGAGGTCTGAGCCTCTCCTTCCTGGCTGAACACGGGTTCGTATAATAAAGAAGCAAAAAGTCGAGGTGAAAACATGGACGGGGAGTTTGTTTTTAACACGATTGAAGAGGCCCTTGAGGATATAAAGAAGGGTAAAATAATCATTGTCGTTGACGACGAGGACAGGGAAAACGAAGGGGACCTGGTCATGGCGGCCCAGTGGGTCACTCCGGAGGCCATAAATTTCATGGCCACCCACGGGCGTGGTTTAATCTGCCTGCCTGTTACCGGCGAGAGACTGGACCAGCTGGAGATCGGGCCGATGGTCGCCAGCAACAGCGACAACCTGGGGACGGCTTTTACCGTTTCTATTGACGACGCGACGACCACCACGGGCATTTCCGCCTTTGAGAGGGCCCAGACCATCAAGCGGGTGCTTGACCCCTCGTGCAGGCCGCAAGACCTGCGCAGGCCCGGGCATGTCTTTCCCCTGCGCTGCAGGGAAGGGGGCGTGCTGAAGAGGGCCGGGCACACTGAGGCTTCCGTCGACCTGGCCAAACTGGCCGGCCTTTACCCGGCGGGTGTTATCTGCGAGATTATGAATGAAGACGGAACCATGGCCCGCGTGCCGCAGTTGATAAATTTCGCCCGCCTTCACAATTTGAAGGTCATTACCATTGCCGACCTGATCCGTTACCGGAGACAGAAGGAAAAGCTGATCGAAAAAATAACCGCGGTGAACATGCCGACGAGGCACGGCAGCTTTACAGCCCATGCCTATAAGGACATCCTGGAAGGGGAGGTGCACCTGGCCCTGGTTAAAGGCGAGGTTGCGGGCGAAGAACCTGTCCTGGCGCGGGTCCACTCCGAATGCCTGACCGGAGATACCCTGGGGTCCCTGCGCTGCGACTGCGGCGACCAGCTGAGGCAGGCCCTGCTGACCATCGAAAAGGCCGGGCGCGGCGTGTTCTTATACATGCGCCAGGAAGGGCGCGGCATAGGGTTGCTCAATAAACTCAAAGCGTACCGCCTGCAGGATGAGGGAATGGATACCGTTCAGGCCAATGAGCACCTGGGATTCCCCGCCGATCTCAGGGACTACGGCATAGGAGCCCAAATCCTGGCCGATCTGGGCATTAAAAAAATCAGGCTGCTGACCAACAACCCCCGCAAAATAGCCGGCCTGGAGGGTTACGGATTGAAGGTTGTGGAACGCGTGCCCCTGGAGGTGGCGCCCAACCCCTGCAATCTCAAGTACCTTTCCACCAAAAGGGAACGCCTGGGGCACCTGTTGAACATTAAACAGAACAAAAACATGTAAACTTCGGTTTAAACCATTATTGTTAGGAGGTTATCGGCAAGATGAAAATGTATGAAGGAAAACTCATCGGCGAAAATCTGAAAATAGGCATAGTGGCGAGCCGCTTCAACGAATTTATCACCAGCAAACTCCTGGACGGCGCCCTGGACGCCCTGGTCCGGCACGGGGTTAGCGAAGCCGATATAGAAGTGGCCTGGGTTCCCGGCGCTTTTGAAATACCTTTGGCCGCAAAACACATGGCGGCCAGGGGGTATGACGCGGTTATATGTTTGGGGACCGTGATCCGCGGGGCTACGCCGCACTACGAGTATATAGCCGCTGAAACGACCAAAGGGATAGCCCAGGTCGGTCTGTCCAGCGGCATTCCCGTAATTTTTGGCGTGCTGACCACCGAGAACATCGAGCAGGCGATTGAAAGAGCGGGCAGCAAGGCGGGCAACAAGGGCTTTGAAGCCGCGGTTTCCGCCATAGAAATGGCCGACCTGTTGAAAAAGATCAGGCCTGCCAGACCTTAAAAGCATGAAGAAAAAGGGGGACCGGCAGGGAAAATGAGTTATCCCGCAGAAGTCCAGGTGGTCGAGGTGGGGCCGAGGGACGGTTTTCAGAACGTCGAAGCCTGGATCCCAACCGAGAAAAAATTGAAGGTTATTGCGGCGCTGCTGGAAGCGAACCTAAAAAGGATCGAAGTGACCTCTTTCGTTAACCCCCGGTCGGTACCGCAGATGCGCGATGCGGCGCTGGTGGCGAAAGGAATACGGGAGTTCGGGGCGGCGGAGTTTATTGCTCTCGTGCCTAACCTGGCGGGGGCCAGGGCGGCGTTCGAGGCGGGCATCAAGGAGGTAACCTTTGTCATTTCGGCCAGCGAGCGCCACAACATGCAGAACGTCCGGAGGACGATCGCCGGTTCGTTCGAGGAATTGCAAGCGCTAAAAAACGAACTGCCGGAACTGCGGATAAAATTAGGCATAGCCACCGCCTTCGGCTGTCCATTCCAGGGAGATGTTCCCGTCGGACAGGTCATCGAGATGATGGAGAGGGGCCTTTCCCTGCCGGTTGACGAGATATGCCTGTGCGATACGACCGGGATGGCCAACCCGCGGCAGGTGGAGGACGTTTTGAGCAAGATCAACAGCCACTTCGGCGGCCTGAAATACGGCCTGCACCTGCACGACACCGGCGGGATGGGTTTAGCCAACGTGGTGGCGGCCTTGCAGCAGGGGGTCACCGTTTTTGACTCGTCGGTAGGCGGCCTGGGCGGCTGCCCTTTTTCACCCGGCGCGTCGGGCAACATTGCCACGGAAGACCTGGTGAATATGCTGCACCGGATGGGCATCAGGACGAACGTCGATTTGCCCCGGCTCTTCGAGGCGGCGAGAATGGTAAGGACGCAGACAGGGGCCGTGTAAACAAAAATAGAGGTTTTTTGAAAAAATTGAAGAAATAAGTAAATACAGGTGTCAATTTCAGGGGGGCGAAAAATGCGGTTCGTGAACAAATGGGCTTACGGCTGTGCCGTCCAACTGGCCGGTATCATGAACGAAAGCCACCAGCAAAGGGCGGTGTATTATTACGGTTTTCAAATAATAATCGGCGCCCTGGTCAAAGGTGCTGTGCTGGCGGCCGTATCGCTGCTGCTGGGCATACTCCTGCCGTCGGTGTTGATCGCCTTTACCTTCGGGACCCTGAGGCTGCTTGCCGGCGGCTATCACATGGACACATACGGGAAATGCCTGCTCGTGTCCCTCGCGTTGTTTACGGCAGCCGGGCTTACGGCGCAGCACACGGGTTATTACTGGAGCGCGGCCCAACTCGGCGTGCTGGCAGCTGTCACCTTCGCCTTTGGTCTTTATGCGGTTCTCAGGTACGCTCCCAGCGATACGCCCAACAAAAGGATTACGGAAGAGGCGAAGAGGAAAAAGTTAAAGATGCTGTCGGCGGCCTGGCTGGGCATATGGCTTTTGACGGTGACGCTGCTGGTCTTTCTTGGCGCCGGGATGGCGGTGCTGGCCCTGTGCTTTGCGGTGCTGCTGGAGACGTTCACGGTGACGCCCGCCGGCCATGTGTTCTTTGAATCGATTAAGAACGGTTTAGGCAAAAGGAAGGCGGCTTACGAAAAAAAGACGGAAACTTAATAAATTAATGATAAAGAGCTAATTGCTATGTTCAGGGGGCCAAACAGCACAAGCGTTGAAAGGAACG
>JANLFJ010000034.1 GCA_024655825.1 Peptococcaceae bacterium
ATCTCGTGTATTCGTTGGTTGACAAACAGATTTTAATTTATTGCAACGCTAGTGATGCAAATAGGATTTAACGGTCTTTGAACTGTACCCGAGCAGTTTCATTTCGGCGAGAGCATCGTCAATATCTTCTTTGTTGATATCATTATCAAGGTTAGCAACTCTTTCTTTAATTTAAAAACTTTTATCTCTGTTTCTTCGAAAACTTCAACTATTTCCTTGAGCTTGCTTTCCCCTCCTTGAAGACCCAACACTTCTGATCTTGATCCCACCTGTATCCTCGAACTGTTTTGATTTTTTCAATGTAAGCGAGGTCATAAGGGAAAAAGACATAAATTTCTCCGGTATCTTTTAAATTAATTGAAACTATTTTTTTCAAACAATCCCCACCCTCGTATGCCCACTGTGAAATTTGTCTAATTCCTTCTATAATATCTGCATTATTTACAATTTTTGCTTTCTATCGAACATTCTACCATACATTATTCAAAATTTGGCAACTTTTTTTGCTGAAGAGACCCGCTTTTTAAGCAAAATCTTCTTTGTATATGCCAATTTTTATATATTCTTCGATAGCAGGATGATATCTTTTCTTTTCTGCCAACCCAACTCATTCCAAAATTTCAAACCTTCTTCATTATCTGCCAAAACGAATATATGGCACTTTTTAATGCCGGCCTCTTTCAGCCTGTCAAGGCATTTTTCCGCCAACCTTTTCCCCAGTCCTTTCCCTCTGGCCTCTTTTTTAACCGCCAAGTGGTGAAGGTATCCCCTTCTCCCGTCGTGACCGCACAGGACCGCACCCGCTATACCGTTTTCGTCCTCTGCGACAAAACTCATCCCCGGATTATGCTCCAGGTAAAAAAGAATGCTTCCCCTGGAGTCGGCTTCGCTTAAGCCGATCCCTTCCGATTCCTTCCATATCTCGATAACCTTGTCGTAATCATCGGCTTTCATGTTCCGTATAATAAACTCCTCCATCCTCTTGCCTCCATCCGTGTTTTCATTCGCACAGCCAATTCCGACATGTTTGAGCAGTTTAAATTATATCACTTATAGTAATCCCGATTCATTAAGAATAATCCTGCCGCTGATTCAATGCAGACCCGGCGGCTGCTCCGGTTCCCGGCTGTAAACCGGAATCCCGGCAGGCGTTTCTTTTTCCGGTTCCTGCACTGCCTGGGGCTGGGGGAAAACGGTCATTTCCAGCTCTTCAGGCATTCCGTAATATGCCTGGCGATAAATCTCTTTCAGTTCAGAAATCAGGGGAAAACGGGGGTTGGCCGTAGTGGCCTGGTCCTCGAAGGCCTTTTCGGCCAGTTCTTCGGAAAGCTCCAGGAAGCGTTCTTCCGGTATGCCCATTTCTTTTAAAGACAAGGGCATCTTCAGTTCCTTCATGAGGTTGACCACGGCCGAGACAAGGCTTTCCACTCCTTCACGGGTATCACGGGCAGGCAGTCCCAGGTTCCTGGCAATTTCCGCGTATTTTTCATGGGCCACGTAGTGTTCATATTTCGGAAAAGCATTGAACTTTGTGGGCACTGACGCGTTATACCTGATGACATGCGGGAGGAGGACAGCATTGGCCCTGCCATGGGGAATGTGAAACTCGCCTCCCAGTTTGTGGGCCAGGCTGTGATTGATGCCCAAAAAGGCATTGGTAAATGCCATGCCGGCGATAGTCGACGCATTATGCATCTTCTCCCGGGCTTCCCGGTCGCCGGCATTCCGGAACGACCTGGGCAGGTAGGCAAAAACCAGCTGGATGGCTTTCATGGCCAGCGCGTCGGTATAATCCGAGGCCATCACCGAAACATAGACCTCCAGGGCATGGGTAAGGGCATCCATTCCTGTATCCGCCGCAACCCCCGCCGGCATGCTTTCCACAAAATCCGGATCGACTATGGCCACATCCGGTGTCAGCTCGTAATCAGCCAAGGGGTACTTGGTCTGGGTCTCCGGGTCGGTTATGACGGCAAAGGAGGTCACTTCCGAACCGGTACCCGATGTGGTGGAAATGGCCACCAGCCTGGCCTTTTTGCCAAGGCGGGGAAACTTGGCCACCCTCTTTCTGATATCCATGAACTTCAGGCGCAAATCCTCAAACCTCGTTTCAGGGTATTCATAAAACAGCCAGATGGCTTTGGCCGCGTCAATGGCGGACCCGCCCCCCAGGGCTATAATCACGTCGGGTTTGAAGGCATTGACCGCTTCCACTCCTTCTTTCACCGTCTGGATCGTAGGATCGGGCCGCACACCGCTGAAAATCTCGGAATGGACGTAATTGCGTCCTTCCCGGTGACGCAGGCGGTAAAGGACCTTATCCACGTACCCCAGCTTTACCATCATTTCATCGGTAACAATAAAGGCGCGGGAGATGTCGGGCATCTTGGACAGGTACTGGACTGCCCCTGGCTCGAAATAGATTTTCTCAGGTATCTTAAACCACTGCATGTTATACCTCCTTTTTACCACCCGCTTTCTGTTGATGAGATTGACAGAAGTGATGTTTGCAGTGGTGCTGTTCCTCCCGAAGGAGCCGCAGCCCAGGGTTAGGGAGGGGAGATTGGTGTTGTAAATGTCGCCGATGGCCCCGTGGCTTGAAGGCTGGTTGATAATGAGTCTTCCCGTGTTGACCTGTTTGGCAAACTCGTTGATGACCTCCTCGTTTTCCGAGTGGATAACGGCAGAATGTCCTGACCCGCCGAAATTAACCATCTCCACGGACCTTCTCAATCCTTCCCAGGAGTCTTTCACCCTGTAACAGGCCAGGATAGGACTGAGTTTTTCCCGGGAAAGAGGATGATCGGGCCCCACTCCTTCCAGTTCAGCCACCAGTATTTTGGTGCCTGCCGGAACGTTAAAGCCCGCCTTCCTGGCTATTTCCGTAGCAGGCTGCCCCACTATTGCCGGGTTCATGGCACATTTCACCGTGTCAATGGCCAGGGCTTCCAGCATCCGCTTTTCCTCACCGCTGACAAAATAACACCCGTTATCCTTCATCAACTGCACAACCCGGTCGTAGACCTCGTCATCAATGATCACCGCCTGTTCCGAGGCGCAGATCATCCCGTTGTCAAAGGTCTTGGACAGGATCAAATCGGTAACTGCCCGCCGGAGGTCGGCCGACTTTTCAATATAGCAGGGCACATTGCCCGGTCCCACTCCCAGGGCGGGTTTGCCCGCGCTGTAGGCGGCCTTGACCATGGAAGACCCTCCTGTTGCCAGGATGAGAGAAACCCCGTCATTCTTCATAAGAAACTGCGTGGCTTCAACAGACGGCTCTTCCACCCACTGGATGCAATTCGGAGGCGCCCCGGCGCGGACAGCCGCGTTTCTCATGATGCGGGCCGCTTCCGCGCTGCACTCCTGGGAACCAGGATGAAAAGCGAAAATGATGGGGTTTCTCGTCTTCATCGAGATTATCGCCTTGAACATGGTTGTTGATGTTGGATTGGTCACCGGCGTAATCCCGGCAATAACCCCTACCGGTTCGGCCAGGTCGTAATAGTCCTCTTCCTCGTTTTCCTCAATGATCCCTACCGATTTCTGGTACTTGATGCTGTGATAAATGTATTCCGTGGCAAACATGTTTTTGACGGCCTTGTCCTCGTATACTCCCATCCCTGTTTCCGAAACAGCCATCTTGGCCAGCCGCATGTGATTGGCCAGACCCTCGATGGCCATCTCCTTGACGATAGCATCGACCTTTTCCTGGTCCAGCTTAATCATTTCCCCAAGGGCAAGCTTGGCGTTTTCCACCAGCTGTTCAATCATTCGCTCAGCCATGATATAATCACACCCCTGCTTTACAGCTTTTTTACCTGCATTACTAGTCTGTTATTGCAGGGGCTTTTTTATGAGTCCGGCTTCCATGTTTCATTATCACCACACTGGCGGCGTCAGGTTCTGCCGGGCAAGCGGTCACCCTGCAATTCAAACCGCCGCAATTCTCCCGCTTTCGTTTCCGGCTCGTGGTAACGCCGGAAAAACGGGGTCGGAGTGATATGCGTGATTAACCTGTTGACCGGCGCAAGGCCAAGCAGCGCGTGAAACAGCCTGTAAACGATATAAATCGAACCAATCCTGTAAGTATATGTCAATATAGGATCAAGCCACGCCGTTAGGACAGGGCCGCTTACCGGCAGGTTGACGGTAATTAAGCTTATCAAATAGTGACCCGCCGGGATCGTAAAAACCAAACAAAAAACCGCAGCAAGCAAATAACTGGCCTCCACAGCTTTTGACGGGCAATAAGCCATGCAGCGCATACAGCTCTGGCAGGAAAAGGTCCAGTACGGCCGTTTATTCTTGACCCCCCGCAGCCGCACACCCCGGTACGAGCAGTTTTTCACGCAAAAACCACAGGCAGTGCAGCGGAAGCTGGCGTAGAAAATTTTTACCAGGAAAAAACGTCCCAGTACAAGAAAACCCAAGGATACAGGCAGCAAAAGCAGCCCCATGAGAAGACAAACCCGTCCTCTAAAAACGCGGTTGCCAGCGAGCAGCGAATTCATAAAACGAACTGTTTTTTCTCTGGCCCTGTCTATGATCGCCCGGGCATTAGCCTCGCTGTAACCCGGATGTACGACGACCCAGTTGGAGGGCATGTCAATGCCCATGACCCCTCTTACCCGGTAGCCCTTGAAGGACAATACCAGTGCCGCCAGGTACCCGGCAGTGCCTTCCAGGCCGGGTGGAAAGAAGCGTCCAAACCTAGTCCCGCCCCGGGTAGGCATGACAAAGGCATGAGTCCCTCTGCGGCGGGGGAACTTCAGTAAAAAGCGAAGCATCGCCCAAGGCACGGTAAAGGCATGTGTGGGAAAGACCAGCCCCAGGAGGTGAGCAACGCCATCTTTTACTTCTTCTCGCGGTTTTGCGCCCGCTATAGAGGCAACTTTCGCCTCGCGGTCCTTATCGGCAAACGTTTCGCCGGCAATACGGGCAACGCGGTAAGAATTCCCTGTCCCCGAAAAATAGTAAATTAAAAGTGAACGATAAGTGTTTTCACTCACTTGACCACGCTCCTGCACCAGGTTCGCCTGCCGCACCGCGGGCAATACAAGAGTTTTGAGCGAAAGCTGTTTAGACCGGTAAAGGTCTGCCGCATGTTGATGGAAAAGACGGCGCCGCAGCTTTTGCACTGCCAGCGGTAACTGATCGTATTCCAGTGAACGAGCAGAATAAGTCCGGCAATGAATAGGAGCGCGCCCCAAAAAATTCTGCCCGCCGCCGTGAAAACAAGCCCAACCAGCATCACGGCAACCGCTCCCGCAAAATACATCAGGTTCTTCATAAGCTCCCCCCATGATTCTTATTCAAATCAATCCATGCCAAATAACCTTCTACGCGGACAGGTCTCGAACGCGATTCCGCCGTGTTTTCCTTAGTTTATGAAAATTGTAATAATCGCTTGCGGCAAAAGGAAGGTAACACAGCAAAAAAGTAACCGCTCCCACCGCCTCCAGAGACAAAATGTACCACGGCCACGGCCCCAGGTAATCCAGGAGCGAAGGCCCGGCTGGCTTTTGGCAGATGTACAGGTAGTTGCTTCCCAGCACCGAATTGATAACAGCCATCACCAGCAGATAAATATTGGCAGCCGCAAAGGCTTTCGCTGCAGACCTGGCCCTTGGCCTGTAGTTTTCGATAAAGGTCATCCACAGGCAGGCAGTAATGATCAGGCCGTGCGAAGCAAAGAAAACCAGGAAAGTAAAATGGGGAAAGGCATAAGCGGTATCCGGCGTAAGTAGAGCCTGGCTGGCTCCGCCGAGCCCCCAGAAATAGGCAAGCTCATATACACTGTAATTCCCGGTCAGCAGCATGGCGGCGGAAAGGAACATAGCCATGTCGCAGAGGTGCAAAGGCAGCGAGTACCTCGCCGACCAGAAGCCGTTGACTAAAGGCCAGACCTGGAGGGAAGCCTCCAGCAAAAGAAGGGTAAAGGCCATTACCCGGCGGACAATCGCCCCTGTCCTATATCCCCGCAAGCTCCGGCGCGCGGCAAACAGCAGGATATTCACGGCAGCGATCAGCGCCAGGGCGCCGAGGTGCGAAGATGACCCGGTAATGAACGGTTGTTCAAATCCAGGCGAAAAATAACGTTCCACATCATATGCCCCCTGCATTTCCTTATTCCTGTCTCCGTATTATCAAATGCCTGCCAGCGTTATCCAGGCGTCACCGGCCTGATTATATTATACAGCTTCGTTATCAAAAAGCATTTAACAATGCTTGCCTTGGGGAGCTTTTTGTCAATCACGTGGTGGAATGCAACTTTCCTGTTTGCAATAAAAAACGGGCAGCAACGCCCGTTTTTTATCACCCTGTTTTGTTATTACTAATCGTTTCTTTCCTTTACATTCCGGATCGTTTCCTGTTCCTGTAGTGGGTGTGCAGGAGCTTGTGCGACATTTCGCCCAAAGGTTTGCCCAGGAACTCCTCGTAGATCTTTTTAATATACGGGTTCTCATGTGATTTCCTGAGGGGAAGGCCGCGGTCCGCTTCGTAGACGGCCTCCATCCTCTTTTTGCGTATCCCGACGTAGTCAGCCGTGTTAAGAGGCTGACCCCCTCCGCCCAGGCAGCCTCCGGGGCAGGCCATAATCTCCACAAAGTGGTACTCGGCCCCGGCTTTAATTGCCTCTAGAATCTTTTTGGCATTCCCCAACCCGTGGGCCACGGCCACTTTTACTTCCAGTTCGCCTACCGGCACTGTTGCTTCTTTAACGCCCTCCATACCCCGGACATCAGTAAACTCCAGCTTCTCCAGCGGCTTTGAGGTAACGATTTCGTATACCGTGCGCAAGGCCGCTTCCATCACCCCGCCGGTCGCTCCAAAAATAACCCCGGCCCCTGTTCCCATGCCGAACGGATCGTCGTACTCCTCTTCCGGCAGCATATCCCAGTCTATGCCGGCCTGCCGGATAAGGGCAGCCAGCTCCCTGGTCGTCAGGACGGCGTCCACATCCTTAAAACCGCTTGCTCTCATCTCCGGCCGCTCGCACTCGAATTTCTTGGCGGTGCACGGCATCACCGACACCGTGTAAATCCTTTCCCGGGCAATACCGTTTACAATCCCGTAATAAGTCTTCATGATGGCTCCAAACATTTGCTGCGGCGATTTGCATGTCGAGATGTTCGGGATAAATTCCGGGTAAAAATGCTCCATGTACTTGATCCAGCCGGGACTGCAGGAAGTGATGAGCGGCAGCTTCCCGCCTTTGTTGAGCCTTTCCAGAAGTTCCGACCCTTCTTCCATGATGGTCAAATCGGCCGCAAAATCCGTATCGAAAACGCCGTCAAACCCCAGACGTTTTAAGGCGGCCACCAGTTTTCCCGTCACAATGGCTCCGGCTCCCATCCCGAACTCTTCGCCGAGAGCAATCCTGATGGCGGGAGCCGTCTGGACGACAACATGCTTGTCAGGATCGCTCAACGCCTTCCAGACCTCGTCGATATAGCTCTTCTCGCTCAAAGCTCCCGTCGGGCAGACATTGACACACTGGCCGCAGAGAGTGCACATTACATCACCCAGCGGGAGTTTAAAGGCGGGAGACACAATGGTATTGTACCCCCTGTCCAGCGCCCCGATGGCCCCGACACCCTGGACCTCATGGCAAACACTGATGCAACGGCGGCACAAAATACATTTGTCGGGGTCCCTAACGATTGAAGGGTTCCCATCGTCCTTTTCTCTTCTTCTCCCTGGGTATGAGTATTCCAGTTCCCTGATGCCCAGCTCGGCGGCGACCTTCTGCAGCTCGCAGTTATTATTGCGGGTGCAGGAAAGGCATTCCTGGGGATGATCGGACAGGATCAGGTTCACTACGCTTTTACGTGCCTCTCTCACCCGGCTGGTATTCGTGTACACCTTCATACCCGTCGAAACCTCCGTTGTGCAGGCAGGCATCAGGCTTTTCGCCCCCTCCACTTCCACCACGCAAACCCGGCAAGCGCCGATCGACTGGATGTCTTTAAGATAACAGAGAGTTGGGATATGAATCCCGGCTGACCTGGCTGCTTCCAGAATCGTTAATCCCGCCTCGACCGACACTTCCCTGCCGTCAATAAGCAGATTCACTTTCATCATCGTTCCCTCCTCCCTATTTCACATCGCAGCGCAGGCAGCGGCTGGCTTCATACTGGACTTCTTTTTCGGTCAAAGTAGCCTCCACCTCGTCAAAATTGAACTTTCTTTGCTCCGGCGGCAGGATCGTCGGGTTGATCCGTTCCCGCTCCCCTTCGATAACCGGCTGGTAAAGTTCTCTCTTGATCTGCCTCTTATCGAACGATTCGTAGTTCTTCCCGCCCAGGTAACGGTCAATGGTCTGGGCGGCCTTCCGCCCGTCGGCTATGGCGCTGATCACCGTTTCAGGTCCCCTGACGCAGTCGCCTCCTGCAAATACCCCCGGAATGGAGGTCATCATGCTTTCCTTGTCAACCTCGATAACCTTCCCGCTGCCCAGGGTTATCTCATCGTCGACCACCAGGTTTTCAATATCCTGGAACAGCCCCACGGCCGTGATGACAGTATCTATCTCCACCACGAAATTTGATCCTTCTACCGGAACCGGTGTCCGTCTTCCCGACTTGTCGTACTGGCCCGGCTCCAGCCTGATGCATTCCAGCCCCACCACGTGCCCGTTTTCTTCGATTACCCGTACGGGCGTTGTAAGGCAGTGAATTTCTATGCCTTCGTTCGCCGCATCTTCGATTTCGCTCTTTTCCGCCGGCATATCTTCACGGTTCCTCCGGTAGATGATGCTCACTTCCCTTGCTCCCAGCCGCTTGGCAACCCGGGCTGCGTCAATGGCGGAATTGCCGCCCCCTATTACCGCAACGCGCTTTCCTATCTGGACCTCGTGCCCCAGGCAAACATCTTTCAAGAAGCTGAGAGCCGAATAAACCTCAGGCAGGTCTTCCCCCGGAACGTCAAGAGGGCTGTCCTTGTGGCAGCCGATCCCCACAAAAACGGCGTCGTACTCCTTGACCAGGGAACTGAGGGAAATATCTTTTCCCACGGAGGTATTAAGCATAACATCAATACCGTGAGCCAGTATCCATTCAATTTCCTTGTTGAGAATATCCCGCGGCAGTCGATAGGCCGGAATAGTCAGGGCCAGCATTCCGCCAAGCACGGGCTGCTCCTCAATAACCATCACCTTGTAACCCCATTTGGCCAGAAAATAGGCGACGGTCAGCCCGGCCGGACCTGATCCCACCACGGCGACTTTTTTACCGTTGGGCGTAACCCCGGCCATTTTCTTTTGCACCCTTTTTATGGATTTTTCCCAGTTGGCCAGTTCATAATCCCCGGCAAACCGCTTAATATAACGGATCCCTACCGGGGCGTCAAGCTGACCTCTCTGGCAGCGTCTTTCGCAGGGATGGTTGCAGACCCTCCCGCAAACCGAAGGGAACGGATTGTCCTCCCTGATAATATCCACCGCGTCGGCGTAAGCCTTGCGCTGGACAGCCTCGATATAGCGCGGGACGTCTATCCCCGCCGGGCAAGAGTTCTGGCAAGGCGATACGAACAGCGACGCGCAGACCGAAGCCCGGCAGTACTTGTTTTTAATGTGTTCTTCATACTCCTCCCTGAAGTAGCAAATAGTGCTCAAAACCGGGTTGGGGGCAGTCTGTCCCAGCCCGCAGAGGGCCGTATCCTTGATATGCTTGCCCAGCTTTTCCAGTTTTTCGATGTCCCCTGGCTGGCCCTTGCCCCTGGTGATATTCTCGAGTATTTCCAGCATCCTTTTGGTGCCCACACGGCAAGGAACACATTTCCCGCATGATTCTTCCTGCACAAACTCCAGGAAAAATTTGGCCAGGTCGACCATGCAAGTGTCCTCATCCATGACTATTAACCCGCCGGACCCCATAATCGTCCCTAGTTCAGTCAACGATTCGTAATCCATGGGAACATTGAGGTACTGTATTGGTATGCACCCGCCGGACGGGCCTCCGGTTTGGGCGGCTTTAAACTTCTTGCCTTTCGGTATCCCGCCGCCAACTTCGAAAATGACTTCGCCCAGGGTAGCGCCCATAGGAACCTCAACCAGGCCGCTGTTCTCAATTTTCCCGGCCAGGGCGAACACCTTTGTTCCCGGTGATTTAGCTGTGCCCACTGACTTAAACCATTCCGTCCCGTTTAAAATAATCGGCGGTACATTGGCCCAGGTCTCCACGTTATTGATCACCGTGGGTTTCTGCCACAAACCCCGGTCTGCCGGGAACGGCGGCTTGGGACGCGGTTCACCCCTTTCCCCTTCAATAGACCGGAGCAGGGCAGTTTCTTCGCCGCAAACGAAGGCTCCAGCGCCGACCCTGATTTCAATATCAAAACTAAAACCGGAATCAAAAATATTGCCGCCCAAAAACCCTTTTTCCCGCGCCTGCCTGATCGCAAGATCCAGGTGTTCCACGGCAAGCGGGTACTCAGCGCGGATGTACACGAAGCCTTTGTTGGCTCCAATGGCATACCCGCCAATGATCATCCCTTCGATCAAGGAATGGGGGTCGCCTTCGATAATGCTCCTGTCCATGTAAGCGCCCGGGTCTCCTTCATCCGCATTGCAAACGACATACTTGACCGGCCCCGCGCTCCGGGCGGCCAGTTCCCACTTTAAACCGGTAGGAAAGCCGGCGCCGCCTCTTCCCCTCAAGCCCGACTCCTTTATGTGCCTGATTACCTGGGCGGGCTCCATTTCTCCCAGCACCCTGGCCAGGGCAAAGTACCCGTCCCGGGCAATGTAGTGTTCAATATTATTGGGGTCTACTATCCCCACGTTTCGCAGGGCGATTTTAACCTGGTTGCTGAAAAAGGAAATATTGTTTACATCGTTTTCTCCTTCGAACAACAGCCTCTCCACCACGTTGCCCTGGTAAAGGTGCTTTTCCACGATTTCCCGGACATCGTCAGGGGTCAGCTTTTTATAAAAAATGCCGTCAGGATAAACGATCATCATGGGGCCAAGAGCGCACGGACCCATACAGCCCGTTATTACCACCTTGATTTCCTTGTCGATCCCATACTTTTTCATTTCTTCCTGCAGAGTCTTGGCAACCTCTTCGCAGCCGGAGGAGACACAGCCGCCGCCCCCGCAAACAAGCACATGATTCCTGTATATCTCCATTGCGAATCTCCTACCTCCTCTCCATTCTCGTTGACAGCAGCCACGGGACAACAGCCACCCCGTTAATGACATGCTGCGTAAAAATCACTTCCGCCATTTCTTCAGTAACCAGGGCATACACAGAACTCCTCATCCCCGGTTTAAATATTTGGATTATTGGTTCCATGCTGCATAAGCCCAGGCATCCAGCAGGCTCAATGATCACCTTCCCAACCATATCGTGCTTTTCGGTGAGTTTGATCAGCCTTTTTTCCACTTCCTTGGCCCCGACTGAAGTACCGCAAATTCCCAGGTGAACAATAATCCGGGTTTTATTCTTTTTTTCCTCTTCCAACTTCCTGTAAATCTTAATTGAATTTTGCCGGAATTCAATCATTTTGTCCTTAACCGGCGTCATTTTTCATCCCCCCTTCTATTGTTTTTTATCAGCGGGATAATAGCTGGCCAATATCTCTTCTATCTTTTCGGCCTTAACACGCGTATACACCTTATCGTTAATCATGATTACCGGCCCCAACCCGCAGGAACCCAAACACCGCAGCACTTCCAGGGAAAAAACACCGTCCTTGGTCGTATCCCCGGGTTCGATTCCCAGGACTGACTTCAGCTTGCTCAATATTCTCTCTGTTCCTTTTACATAACAGGCCGTGCCCTTGCATACCCCAATAACATACTGCCCCTTTGGTTTTTCCCTGAACAACGTGTAAAACGAAACAATCCCGTTAACGTCCACCACCGGCATTCCCAATTCAGTGGCGATCAGGTCCTGTACTGCCGGGGGTAAATAACCGAAAACCTTTTGCACTTCGTGCAAAATCGGGATCACCGCACCAGGCTGTCTTTTGAATTCTTTAATAATGCTCATGACGCGCTCATACTCGTCTTCTTTCAATCCTTCCTGACACAGAGCGGAGATAAACTCCATCAAACCCTTCCTCCTTTTTCTGTTCATTTGCAAAAACACAATGCAATTTTCATGCCAGCTTTTTTACCGGACAAGAAAATATTAACAACAATCTTAATCAACCTTCTGCCGCCTGGCAAGGGGATTTGATAATAAAGAAAAACTTCTTTTTCACAAATATTTGTACTTTTCTGCGCATGCAAAAAAACAAAGAATCCCGGTTAATGCTCGTGTAAACCGGGATTCTTTAATGCGTTGGCGCATCAGAACCGCTCTTCTCAGTATTTATCAAGGAAAAATCGCTCAATGCATCTCTGCATTAGGGATTCCGTTTTGCATTAAGACTTTATTTTATGCCGTATTTCTTTAATTTCCTGACAACCGTGGACTGGTTTATCCCCAAGGCTTCAGCTATTTTATAGCTGTTGCCGTAAACCTGGTTGGCTTTGACCAGAATCTCTTTTTCCAGCATTTCAAGAGCATCAGCCAGGCGCGGTAATCCTTCCGCGCTGTGGAGAACGGCCTCATCCTTCAAGTATGAAGGCAGGCTGTTTTCATCTATCAAGTCCTGATCAACCGTCACCACCAGCCGTTCAATCAGGTTGGAAAGCTCCCGGATATTGCCGGGCCAGCTATAACCATTCAACAATTGAATAGCGCTGCCGCTCATCCTCTTATTTACGCCGTATTTTGTATTATATAACTTCAAAAAGTGATGAACAAGCGGATTGATGTCGTCTCTCCGGCTGCGGAGGGGAGGAATGGCAATGGGAACCACATTCAAGCGGTAATAAAGGTCCTGCCTGAACTTTTCTTTCGCCACCATTTCTTCCAGGTTACGATTGGAAGCGGCAATAATCCTCACGTCAATCTCTACCGGTCTGGTCCCGCCCAGCCGTACGACCCGTTTTTCCTGCAGAACCTGAAGGAGCTTTACTTGCAGGTTGTAAGGCAGTTCCCCGATCTCATCCAAAAAGATCGTCCCGCCGTGCGCCAGCTCGAACATGCCTACTTTCCCCTCCCTTTTTGCGCCGGTAAACGCCCCGGCTTCATAACCAAACAGTTCCGATTCGATGAGGGATTCGGGAATGGATCCGCAGTTCACTTTTACCCAGGGCCCGTCTTTCCTGTTGCTGATGCTGTGTATATAGCGGGCAATAATATCCTTCCCCACCCCCGACTCACCGCTCAACAAAACAGTTGAGTCGACCTTGGCTATTTTCCGGCAAGTCTCCAGAACCCTGGCCATGGAAAGGCTGTAAGCGATTACACTGTCCGTGCCGTAATTCTTCCCTGCGCTTTCCATTTGACGCAGGTTGTTTTCAAATTTGTTCTTCACCTTTTCCAGTTCTTCAAAATCGCGCGAATTGATTAACACCCTGCTCAGCCGGCCGTTTTCATCAAAGACCGGCGTGCCGGTCACCAAAAGATTGCGGCCGGTATGGATCTTTTGCACTATCGTCACCGGCCTTTTTTCCTTTATTACCAGCACCGTCACCGAAGGATAGGCCAGTTTGCGCTCTTCCAGTTCCCCGGCATAAGTTCCTTTTATATTTTCAGGCAGCCCGTACAGGTGTAAAAAAGCCTTATTGGCCTTTATAATGATCCCCTTTCCGTCGGTGATGCAAAGCCCGTCGTACGACGTTTCCACAATCCCGTCCAGTTCACGGTTTAGTTCCTCGATGACATGCAGTTCCTGGTCCAGTTGTTCCAGCAGTTTGGTCTTCTTGTCCAACAAGTAGGGCAGGCACATCTCCACTTCGGCAATACCCTGATATACCGCCACGGCTTTCTCCCGGCAGGAGCTGTACCCGCAGGCGCCACAATTTATCTCGTCCTGAGGGCTCAGCTTGCCTGTGCCGGCCAGGATCCTTTTGATTTCCCC
Source organism: Peptococcaceae bacterium (assembly GCA_024655825.1). Taxonomy (NCBI): domain Bacteria; kingdom Bacillati; phylum Bacillota; class Clostridia; order Eubacteriales; family Peptococcaceae; species Peptococcaceae bacterium. The sequence continues at coordinate 13,924 of JANLFJ010000034.1, forward strand.
ATCCGAGGGCTGCGGAAGAACAACCTGCCGGTTGGAAAACTCTCGCGCCAGGTTAAGCCCTTCTATTTTTTCAATAATTTCCTGCCCTTTAATCTTTTTCTCCTGCGGGATGCTCTCATAGTACTCGATTATACCCGCTTTTTTGGTATATAAATTTTTCCTGCTTTCACTGGCCGGCCCGTCGATACAACCGCGGCACATCAGCATGTCTATAAACCTGGCATTGAGCTTGCCCCGGCTGATGTCCTCCAGGGCTTGATAACACTCTTTCTGACCGTCTACCACCAGGACATCGGTATCCAGCAGGTTCAGGTCGAAACGGAGCATTTTGGCCAGCCCGCCCGACAATGGGATTAAATGACCGTCCAGGGGAACAGGCCCTGAAAATTCTCCCTCCGGCAAAGCCGCCGGATCTATGTCGCGTTCCTCAAGTATTCTTTTTAACTCTTTAAAGGTAAGCGCACAGGTTATCATGTCCTGGTAATACTTGATTTCTCCAATCTTCGCCACGCAGGGACCGGCAAAAACCAGCCTGGCCCCAGGGTCATTCAACCCGATGTAGCGGGCAGTGGCCCCCATGGGAGAGGCAATGGGAGCCAGGTGCTTGAGAAGAGAAGGGAAATGCTTCTCCACCATGCTCACCACGGCGGGGCAAGAAGAGCTTATGGTCATTTTACTTCTGGCAACCAGTTTCCTATACTCCGGTACCAAAAGCTGCGCTCCCAAGGCAGCCGGCCAAACATCCCTGAAACCCAGGGCTTTCAGGGCGGAAACAAGCCGGAGGGGTTTTTCCAGGTCAAATACGGAAGCAAAAGACGGGGCCAGAATTAAGGAAACTGGTTTATCCCCGGCAAGCATTTCCATGACCTCTTTTTTGTAACTTAAAACCTGCTTCGCATCCTGAGAGCACACCTTCAAGCAGTTCCCGCACTCAATGCAGCGGTAATCTATCACCTCCGCCTGACCCTTTTCTATTTTGACAGCCTTGACGGGGCAGTTTCTAACGCAGGCATAACACTGCTTGCATCTTTCCTTTTTCGTGGAAATAATCATAACCGCTCCTGTATTCAGTATTTATACATATCATATTTTACAATTCTGTATATCAAGGCAAATTCCTTTTTCCAAAAACTAAAAAACCCGGATTCGTTCGGTATCCGGGCTGTGGTGTTCTCAAGTCCTGGCGGCCTGCAAGCGGCATAAAGTTTCCCGGTATATACGGAAAATTTCATCATTGAAAAGAACCATGCGCACCTCGTTGAAGCATGCTTTTTCAAGATATTCAACAATTGTCGAAAGGGCTATCGAGGCTGCGTCTGCCACCGGATAACCGTAAGCGCCGGTGCTGATGGAAGGAAACGCCACCGTGCGGAGACCCTTTTCTTTGGCCAGTTCCAGGCTGTTATAATAGGCCCTTCTCAGGATCTCTTGCTCATTGTTTTTTCCTCCCCGCCAAACCGGGCCCACAGTGTGGATCACATACCTGGCCTTTAGCCGCCCTCCTCCCGTGATCACAGCCTCGCCGGGCGGTAAGGCGCCCTGCCTGTTTACAATTTCCCGGCATTCTTCCAGTATACTGGGTCCACCGGCCCTATGTATCGCGCCGTCGACTCCCCCTCCTCCCATCAGGCTGGAATTGGCGGCGTTCACTATCGCGTCAACCTCCTGCACGGTAATATCCCCCTGGACCACTTTCAACCTGGTTTGCGAAACCACTATTTCCAAACCGTCTCACCTCCCTAACCGCTGTTTCCTTTCAACACTCATTATCTGCCACCTGCCGCAATCCGTCAACCAGCTTCTTTACTCCCCCGCTCCCAGCCAAGATGCAGGGCTTTGATGTTCAACGCCGCCACCTTGACCAGCCTGAGCCGCACGGCTTCTTCCAGGGCCTCCAGGCTGACGATGCCGCCGGCGGCAGCCAGCGCCCCGACAGCAATAATATTGGTCGTAAGGAAATTGCCTATTTCCTCCCTGGCCAGCCTGGCAAAAGGAATTTTTACGACCCTGGCCCGTTCCGCCGGCGCTCCAAAACCGGCGACGGCTTCATCCATCATAACCAGGCCGTTTGAAGCCACTTTGCCTGCATAAAAGCGGGCCGCTTCTTCCGACATAACCAGAAGAAAGTCTGGCAGGATCACCTTGGGATAGAGAATCGGGCCGGAACTGATGACCACCTCGGCTTTGCTTGCCCCGCCGCGAGCTTCCGGGCCGTAGCTTTGCGTCTGGACCACTTCCTTTCCGTCAAGAACGGCAGCCTCTGCCAGGAGAATCCCGCCCAGGATGATGCCCTGGCCTCCTGTCCCGCTCAAACGCACCTCTTTTCTATCGCTCAACGAAGCTCAGCTCCCTTCTTTAATACGGGCGATCAACCCTGCATATAGTTCCGTGTATTCCGGGGCCGTTTCCCGGTACAACTCACCGATCACAAATTTCCCGGCAAGTTTTTCCGGTTCCATCGCCCGGGCGGCTTTAACCGCAACCGCATTGTCGCGCAGCCATTTCAGCATCTCAGGCGCTGAACCAAGCTTGTTCCTCCGGCCGTACGAAACGGGGCAAATGCTCACCGCTTCCACAAAGGAAAACCCCTTGTTACGGATAGCACTTTTAACGAGTTCCGTGAGCAGTTTGGTGTGATAGACAGTGCCTCTCCCCACGTAAGTAGCGCCGGCTCCCCTGACCAGGTCGCAGATGTCAAAGGAACGCTCCAGGTTCCCGTAGGGGGATGTGGTGGCAAACCTCCCCTGCGGCGTGAGAGGCGAATACTGGCCTCCCGTCATCCCGTAAATATTGTTGTTGAACAAGATGACGTTTAAGTCGATGTTCCGCCGGGCCGCATGTATCAGGTGGTTTCCTCCTATGGCCGTTCCGTCCCCGTCGCCGGTTACCACAAAAACGCTGAGTTCCGGTTTAGCCAGCTTGATGCCGGTGGCAAAAGCCAGTGCCCTGCCGTGGGTGGTATGAACCGTGTCAAAATTAAGATAGCCGGGCGCTCTTGAAGAGCATCCGATCCCGGATACGACCACGATCTTGTCTGTGTTGAGCCCGCTTTCATGAATAGCCTCCAGCATGGCCTTCATGACGATGCCGTTGCCGCAGCCCGGACACCAGATGTGAGGAAGGCGCCCGGTGCGCATCATGCCTTCTATATCCTTCAGCACGCTTTGGCCACCTCCTTTACTCTCGCCGCAATTTCCTGCGGGGTGATCAGCTCGCCGTTGATCTTATTGATTCCATAGAGCTTTTCCTTGCCGGGAGCATATTTTTCCACTTCGCCCCTGAGCTGCCCCCAGTTCAGCTCAGGCACAAAGACAAGCTCCTTGTCCCTGGTTAATTCCTTCACGACCTTCCGGGGAAAAGGCCAGATGGTCTGCAGCTGAAGAAGCCCGGCCTTTAAGCCTTCTTCCCGCAGGATATTCACTGCTTCCGCCGCGCTGCGCGCCGTACAGCCGAAAGTGATGAACAAGCAGCTTGCATCAGCGGTTTTAAATGTTTTATAGAGCGTTATTTCTTCCTCGTACCGATCGAGCTTGGTAAACAGCCTTGTCAGCTGGCGTTCAACAGAATCCGCTTGCCCGGTGGGCGCTCCTTCTTCGTTGTGGGTAAGCCCTGTAACATGCCAGCGGTAGCCTGTTCCGAAATCCGCCATGGCCGGTATTCCTGTGTCATCAGTTTCATAGGGCCTGTAGCTGCCCGGTAGAACAGCCGGCCTCTTGCGGTCAACCACTTCCAGTTCGGCAGGGTCCGGCAGCACGACCTTTTCCCTCATGTGCCCAACAACCTCATCCAATAATATAATTACCGGCACCCGGAATTTCTCAGCAAAATTGACGGCCTTGACGGTCAATTCGTAAGTTTCCAGCACCGAGGCGGGAGACAGGGCGATTATCGGGTGATCGCCGTGCGTCCCCCAGCGGGCCTGCATGATGTCGCCCTGGGCGGGCGAGGTCGGACCGCCGGTGCTGGGACCCATGCGCTGCACATTGACAATCACACAGGGGATTTCAGCCATAGCCGCGAAACCGATGTTTTCCTGTTTGAGCGAAAACCCCGGCCCGCTGGTGGCTGTGATCACCTTTGCTCCGGTCAGGGCCGCGCCCAGGACGGCGCCCATGCCTCCAAGCTCATCTTCCATTTGGATGAATTTGCCCCCGATCCTGGGTAAATGTTCGGCCATGAATTCGGCAATTTCCGTGGATGGCGTTATGGGATACCCGGCGTAAAAACGGACGCCGGCATCAATTGCCGCCAGGGAACAGGCCTGGTTCCCCTGAAGAAGCTGCGCCTTCCTCTCTCTATTCAATGGTTTATCCTCCAATCCTTATAGCATAATCAGGGCAGTGGTCCTCGCAAATCCTGCATTTACTGCATAATTCCGGGTTCACTACAACTGCTTTGCCTTGCTGGTCTTTGCCCAGCACATTTTTCGGGCATAAGCTGTAACAGATTCCGCAGCCCTTGCACCATTCAGACCTGATTTCGATTTCTGCTTTTTTCTCCGCCGGCAAAATTCTCACCTCCAGCCAGTCCTGATTGTCACGCCCTTTTACCTTTGCGCGTATTTAGCCGTGTCGATACCTCTTTGTTCACACCAGGCGCGGGTAAACCCCGTGATGACGAGCGGTATCCCGGCAAGGCTTCTAATATCGCCTGCTCCTGTCATCAAAAGCAGCATTTTCAACTCCTCTTGCATCTGCCGTATTCTCAACAGCAGCGCTTCTTCACCCTTTTGCGCCAGTATTTTTAAAAAATAGCCGGCGATCCCGACGGCATTGGCCCCCAGGCTCAGCGCTTTCATCATGTCCAGCGAAGAACTTATCCCTCCCGAGGCGACCACCTCCAAAGGCAATCCCAAACTTTTCACTTCCAGGAGAGAACAGGCCGCCGTAATTCCCCAAAACCTCATAAAATCGAGGTTATCGCGGGGATTGCGAGCCAATTCGATTGCGGCGAAATTCGTCCCCCCCGCCCCGCTTACGTCTATCGCCGCAACTCCCAGTTTTACCAGGCGCCCTGCCGTCTCCCTGGAAATGCCAAACCCCACCTCTTTAACCATTACCGGGACGTCGGACTTCTCAACAATACGGGCTATATTATCGGCCAAACCCCGGAATTTCCTGTCGCCTTCGGTCATCACCAGCTCCTGGGCGCCATTGAGGTGAAGCTGTAATGCATCGGCGCCGATCATCTCAACGGCTTCGCGGGCTCGTTCAGGTCCGGCCGCAGCGCTCACATTGGCCATCACCAGGCCATCCGGGTTGAATTCGCGAACCACCTGGTAAGTGTGGCGGATTTCCCGGTTAGCCAGGCCGGCGGCCTGCGACCCCACGGCCAGCGCAACCCCCGCTTCCCTGGCCACCCTGGCCAGGGAAGCATTGATCTTTTCCAGCCCGGGCGCCCCTCCTGTCATGGCGTTGATTACCAGCGGCAGCACCAGCCTTTTTCCAAACAGCGTACCGCCTGTATCGATTTCAGTTAAGTCATGCCGCAAAAGGGCCTGGTGTACCGGATAGATGTCTTCCCACCCGGCAGGAAGAGGCCCTTTTCCCAAAGCAACGGCATGAGCGACATGGGCATGTTTTCTTTCTTCTCTTACCTGTTTTTCATCAGCCATAATCCCATCCCCGGATTCCTTAATCTGTGCTCAAATTAATTAACGGGCACGTACCTACAAGGATACCTGTATCCATATAAAAGGAAAAGCCGGCGTACGCCAGCTCCTATCCTTCCTTATGGTTTTCTCCCTTATTATTCTCTTTATTATTCTTTTTAAGAATCTCTCCGATGGTCACGCCGCTTCCTTCCTTCTGGCGCTCAAGGAAAGTCTCGTATTCGTTTTTTTCCTTGTCGCTGACAATCTCCTTTAGACTCAAACTGATGCGTTTCTTTTCCGGGTCGTTCTCGATAACCTTAACGTCAACTTTCTCGCCTGTGGTCAGAACATCTTCCACTTTGGCGACCCGTTTTGTCGAAAGCTGGGAAATGTGGACCAGACCGTCAATACCAGGTTCCAGTTCGATAAAAGCTCCAAAAGGCGCTATTCTTACCACTTTGCCTTCAACCACTTTTCCCACCGGGTACTTTTCTGCTGCCGCTTCCCAAGGGCTCTTGAGCAGGCCTTTTAAGCTTAATGATACTTTCTGCTTCCTGGGGTCCAGCTTTATAATATTGACTTCGAGCTCTTCACCTTCTTTTACCACGTCGGAAGGTTTGCCCACACGACCCCATCCCATTTCCGAAACATGCAAAAGCCCATCTATCCCGCCCAGGTCAACAAAAGCCCCGAAGTCGGTCAGACGCCTGACTATACCTTTTCTGGTCTGCCCTTCTTCAAGCTCAGCCCACAAGGCCTCTTTTTTCCTGCGCTGCTCCTCTTCCAGTACGGCTCTCTGCGATAAGACCGCCTTCCTGTTTTTTCTGTCCAGCTCCAGCACCTTCATTCTTAATTCCTTTTTCAGGTACTGGCCGAGGTCAGGGACAAAAGATACATCAACCTGGGAAGCGGGTACAAATCCCCGGATGCCTACATCCACCAGCAGGCCGCCTTTAACCACTTCTATTACGGGTGCCGTAACAACAGAACCTTCCGCCTGGGCGGCTTCCAGCCTGTTTAAAGCCTCTTCCATCCTGGCTTTTTTATGTGAAAGAAGGACATTGCCTTCCTTATCTTCTTTTAATACTTCCACCATAATCTCCTGCCCCGCGGAAACATACTCCCTCGGGTCTACATGCCGGGAAGCCAATTCGGCCGCCGGAATAATTCCCTCTGATTTGCCGCCGATGTCAACCAGCACCTCATCAGCGCTCACTTTTACAACCTTTCCTTTAAGAACATCACCCGGCTTAAAGCTCTTAAAGCCGATCTCGTCTTGCATCACGGGCGCGTACGGCTCTGCAGGGGCTGGTGTTCCCCCTTCTATTTCACTGGGGCCTGTGTCGTCTTCTTCGGGCCTCTCCTCAGCGGGGCTGTCTTCCTTCAGCCTATCCAATGCGCTTGTTTCCGGCTGAAGCAAATCCTGAGACTCTGTCTCCACTTTTTCCTCGTCGAAACCTGTGTTTTTCTCTTTTTGTTCCATGTTTTCTTCCATCTTCTCAATTACCTCCTTGATAATCCACGCCGGGGTGGAAGCCCCTGCTGTGATGCCCACTGACCTTAGCCCTTTGAACCAATGCGGCCTAATATCTTCCGGCCCCTCAATCAGGCAGCTGTTTTTATTATAGCTCCTGCATATTTCCAACAGTTTGCGGGTATTTGAACTGTGCCTTCCCCCGATGATGATCATCAAATCAACTTTGGGAGCCAGTTCGGCCGCCGCTTTTTGCCTTTTCCTGGTAGCCGGGCAAATGGTTCGGATCACCTTAACCACGGGAACCTTTTCTTTCAGGTAGGAAACGAGTTCTTCAAACCGTTCCTCTTTCTCCGTGGTCTGGGCTAAGACCGCGACTTTATCGGGAAGCGCCGTTCTTTCCAATTCATGCCATGAAGCGGCGACAACCGCCGTCTCATCGGTCCAGGCGCGCAGTCCCTTTACCTCAGCATGCTCTTTGTCGCCCAGAATTATTACCTGGTACCCTTCCTCTTTTGCCTCGCGAGCCAGCTCCTGGGCCTTTTTGACAAAAGGACAGGTGGCATCGATGACCTGCCATCCTTTTGCCTGGAGTTCCGTCACCGTATTTGGTCCAACCCCATGCGACCGGATCAGTATTGCGTCGCCTTCGCCTGCTTCAACTCCAAGGTCTTCTTCGCCTGCGCTGATCACGCCCAGTTTTTCCAGGCGCTCAACTTCTTGCCGGTTGTGAATAAGCGGCCCCAGGGAAACCACGCGCTGGTTTTTGGCGCCTTCTTCAGCCATCTGGATAGCCCTTTTTACTCCCGCGCAAAAACCCGCTTCTTCGGCTAAAAAAATCTCCAAATAATCACACCACCATAAGCTCCAAACAACTTATAATTTTATCATAAGAGTATCTTGCCTGACAATGTTTCCAGACCTAAACTTTCAGTTAAAACATTCCTTATTTTATTTTGCCTTAGGCCTCTTTCAGCAAATCGTTGATTCTTGCGGCCAGTTCCGCGCATACCCTTTCCAAGTCTTCGCTTTTAAGTTTGGCTCCATAAAGCTCCGGGTACTGTATGGGTTTGCCTATTCTTACTTTGATCCGGCCGCGGATGGTGGCTGGAAAAGCCGTCCGGGTACCTATTAGACCCATAGGCACTATGGGTGCGCCAGCCTTTAAGGCAATCAAAGCAGCCCCTTGTTCAAACGGCAGCATTTCGCCCGTCCTGCTTCTCGTCCCCTCCGGAAAAATCCCGAGCACTTCACCTTTTTCCAGGTACCTAAGGGCCGTGCGCAGCGCGTTTTTATCCGCAACTTTCCGCTTTACTGGAAAACACTGGAGATGAGGCAGCACCCATTTTAAAAAAGGCATGTGAAACAGTTCTTCCTTGGCCATGAAGTGAACGATTCTATCCACTGAACAACCCATAACTGGCGGGTCCCAGTAAGAGACGTGATTAGCCGCCAGCACCACGGGCCCTGAGGAAGGCATGTTTCCAAGGCCTTCCACCTCCCAGCGGTTAAAAAGCGCAATCAACAAGCGTAAAAGTCCACGGGCAAAGCGGTAAAACATCTTACTTTTCTCCTCTATTTTTTCCTCTTTTCTCTTCACAAATCTTTAAAATATGTTTTACCACGGCTTCCTGCCTGACGCCGGTAGTATCGATGATTACCGAGTCGGGAGCAGGGCGGAGGGGATCCACCTCCCTGTTCTCATCAAGGCCGTCGCGCCGGGCCAGTTCTTTTTTAACAGAGTCGTAGTCACCCGCGTATCCTTTGCCCACCATTTCTTCGTACCTTCTACGGGCTCTTTCCTCCAGGGTCGCTGTAAGAAAAATCTTGCATTCAGCCTCCGGTAGAACGACAGTACCCACATCCCTGCCGTCCATGACAACGTTGCGGCCGCTGGCCATGGCTCGCTGCTTTCTGACCAGTTCCCGGCGTACTTCCCGGTGGGAGGAAACCAGGGAAACATTTTGGCTAATTAGCGGTTCCCGGATCGCTTCCGTTATATCCTCCCCCTCACAGATTATAAGCTGCTTGCCAGAGCCTGACGGCACCAGCCTGAAATCGGCCTCTGCAGCAAGCCGGGCCAGGCCCGGCCCGTCCTCACAGGAAATATTCCTTTTGACAGCCAGGTAAGTAACCGCGCGGTACATCGCGCCAGTATCAATATAAACAAAGCCCAGTCTTTTCGCCAGTTCTTTGGCTATTGTGCTTTTTCCTGCTCCCGCAGGTCCGTCGATCGCGATTTGGATAGGCTGCTCATCCCTTCGCTTTTCCTTATCCTTTTACGTAATATGCCAAATCAATTTTATCATAATGTAACGCGGTTTTTTAGAAACAATTTCGTTTAAACCGCCCCGCTTCCAAAAAACAACCTCGCCGCTTTCAGGAAGAATCTTTTTCCTGGACAAGGTCGGGGCGAAGTTTAACGGCATCGTTCAAATAAACAGGCCTTGGCTTCATGCCTTCTTCAAGGTAGGCATGGATAAGCACGCGAATACAACGGAGAATACCGTGCGGCACGTCAGCTTCCACCGCTCCCAGCAGGGCGGTTTCCGCCCACCCCATTTCCCGGCAAGCCTTGGCCGGAAACTCGGCTGTAAGGTCCGGGGTGGTGGTGAATATTACGCTCACCACGTTGTCCTCTTTCAGCCCGTTGGCCTCGATTAACTCCTTCATCAATCTTGCTGCTTCCCGCAGTATGGCCTCTTTTTCATTGGCCTCGACAGTAGTGGCTCCCCTTATTCCGTACAGCCTGCTCATCTGTCATCCTCCATATCGGGCGAGGCCCTGTGGCCCAGGCCAATTGCCACTTCGTCCAGGTGCAGCAAGCCGACTCCTAAAAAAACCGCCACGCTGATATGGTCATTTTGCCTGGCAATACCGATTTTACCTCCCACATTAAGGCCGAGGGCTTTGGGCATAATCTGCGAGATGGCTTCCCGGGCTGCGCCGGCAACAGCGCCTTCGTCAGAATGATTCTCCCTGATCACGTTTTCCCTCTTCGCGCATACCAGTGCTCTTTCCAGCATCTTCTTGATAGAGGTTACGAATTCACCGCCTACGTCGACTGCAGCGGTCCTGATCCCGGCTGAGGCATATTCCTGTTTAAGACGCATTTCTTCTTCCCGGCTTTCAGAAAGAGCCATCTTAATGGCCGCATACGCGATCTTTTTCGATCCGAAATTCATTGCTCCACCATCTCCGTTGCTGGGAACTCAGATGGATTATATTATAATATGCAATATTATGCAACCGTTTTAATTGACCCGGCAACGCAATTATTTTATTACAACCGGCTCAAAAAACAACATATTATTCCCGGAAGCGCTGCTGTTCACCTTTGGCTCCAAAATGTTGGGCGTCTTTTTGCTTACAATAACGCTTACCGGCAGCCTGGGGTCGTCGTTTCTAACCGCCACTATACTGCCGTGTCTGACGTTCAGGGTAACTTCACTGCTCAAAAAACTGCCCACTTCTTTCCCATCAACAATCACGCTTACCTCTGGGCGGCTCATGTAATCCACCAGCTTGAGAGTAAGGACGGCCCACGGCACTGACGAAACTCCCCCGGCGTATAACGCCGCATCACCCATTTCCAGCGGCTCTCCTTCCAGGCGCAGGGCAACATTCATACGCTTCCCCGCCTGGGGAAACGAGACCAGGACCGCCTGGATGACAACAAGAAAAATGAGAACACAAATCGCAGTCCTCAGCAGAACATAATCAACATATTCCCCGCTACCCTGAGCCTTATTTCGTTTTCTTCTTTTTTCTCTTTTCTCCAACGGAAACTTCCCCGGTTATCGTTATCTCTGACACTAGCTTAACCAGAACAGGGAACCGCTAAGCAGAGTCCTGTTTAATTGAACCGGCAGGCTGTTTGCAGTGCTCTCAGTTCCCCCGGCTTCAGGTGGCGATACGCCCCTGAAGCCAGATCCCCAAGGTATAGAGGCCCATAACGCACCCTTTTCAAAGAAAGCACCGGGTGTCCCACCGCTTCGCACATCCGGCGCACCTGCCTGTTTTTCCCTTCATGGATCGTTATCTCCAGCTTGGTCCAGCCCTTGCCCCCAGCCAACCTTTTTACCAGGGCGGGCCTTGTTGGTCCATCTTCCAGCCATATGCCGCCCCGCAGTTTTCCCAGCGCTTTTTCCCCCACGTTTCCCCTGACCACGGCTATATATGTCTTGTCCACCTCGTAGCTGGGATGGGAAAGACGATAGGCCAGCTCACCGTCATTGGTTAACAGCAGCAGCCCTTCTGTAAGATAGTCCAGCCTGCCTACCGGGTAAACCCTTTCCTCAACGCCTTTCAACAGGTCAGTAACCTTCAATCTTCCCGCGGGATCGCGCAGCGAGGTGATTACGCGGGGCGGCTTGTTTAACATGATATACACCTTTTTTTCAGCAGCTGTTATTTCCCAGTTATCCAGGGTCACTTTATCACGGCGAGGGTCTATTTTGCTGCCTATCTCCCGGACCACCCTGCCGTTTACTTTAACCCGGCCATCCCTGATCAGGTTTTCGGCTTGGCGCCGCGAGGATACACCCGCTTTAGCCAGGAATTTTTGCAGCCTTTCCACCCGCATTTCACCTTTCTTGCCAGGCGTTTTCTAACTCCTATACTGTCAAAAATCGTCCTCCCTGTCAAACTGTTATTCCCAGCGCCAGGCGCTTAACCGAACACAGTATTGACAATGTACACCGAGGCTAGAAAAGTCGTCAAATCGGCAATCAGCCCGACGGCCAAAGAATAGCGGTACTGCTTTATACCCACGGAACCAAAGTATACGGTCAGGACAAAGAACGTGGTGTCAGTGCTTCCCTGCATAGTCGAGGCCATTCTCCCGATCAGGGAATCGGGGCCGTAAGAGTTAATGAGCTCGGCAGCCACACCCAGCGCGCCGCCGCCTGAAAACGGGCGCATCAGGGCCAGCGGAACCACTTCTGCCGGAATGCGGGCTGCTCTAAAAACGGGCCCCAGGACATGGCTCAACAAATCCATTGCACCGGCCTGTCGAAAAATACTGACAGCCATCATCATGGCTACAAGGTAAGGTATGATGCGCACTGCAATGCCAAACCCTTCCTCGGCGCCCCGGATAAAGGCTTCGTACACCCTCACCCCCCGGAAAAAAGCATAAACAGGAACAAGGAACAAAAAGGCCGGGACAGCCCAGAGCGAGACTTCACGAAAGACACTGCCCATTACCCGTCATCTCCTGCCGTAAATCATGCGCAGAACACCGTCAGCCAGCACAGCCGCGCACATGCCTGCTGCCGTCGCCAAAAAAGTGGTCCCCACGATTTCGGTGGGATCGGCCGAACCAGCGGCTGCCCGGATACCGATAATCATGGTGGGCATCAGGGTAATACAGGCTGTGTTTATCGCCAGGAACGTGCACATGGCCGGACTTGCCCTTTCCTTTGCCGGATTGATGCTCTGCAGTTCCTGCATGGCCTTAAGACCGAAGGGAGTGGCAGCATTCCCAAGTCCCAGGATGTTTGCGCTCAGGTTCATTACCATGGCGCCCACGGCCGGGTGCTGAGGGGGCACCGAAGGAAAGAGCAGCCGCATGAGCGGTCTCAAAACCCGGGCAAAGGCCGCCACCAGACCCGCCTCTTCCGCAATTCTCATCATCCCCAGCCAGAAACTCATTATGCCTGCCAGCTCCAGAGAATACTTCACCGCCGCCTGGGCGGATTGGAAAGCGGACTGGGTAATGACCTCAGGCTTTCCCTTTACTGCCGCCATGATAATCCCCGACAAGATCATCGCCGCCCAGATCAGGTTGATCATAATTTCTCCTCCAGGTCTTTTTCTTCATATTATTCGGAATCTAAGGAATACGTGGAACGGCGGCTTGCGCCGCGTTTTTCACCCTTCGGGTATAACTTATGAAAAAGCATACCTCCCTAGAACAAAAACGTTATTGTATTTCCTTAACAGTCGGCGGGTTTTCCGCCCTGGCTTCTGCAGCCGGTTTTTTTTTGAAGCCGTCAATAACGCCCTGTATTCTCTCAATTACCTGCGGGGCCATCTCCACTAGCCTTTCCAGGTAAGCGTTGTGTCCTGTCACCGGCATCAGCCGGACCTGTCCCTGGCCGACCACCAGAAAACCTACAGGCTGGACTGAAACACCGGCGCCGCTCCCACCGCCGAAAGGCAGACCAGCCGCCTCTTTCTTTTCTGTGCCCGTACTGAACTCGCTTCCTCCCGCCGCAAACCCGCAGGCTACCCTGGAAACCGGAATAATGACTGTGCCGTCGGGCGCTTCCACGGCATCACCCACCACGGTATTGACGTCCACCATTTCCTTGATGCTTTCCATGGCTGTCTTCATCAGCCCTTCAATTGGATGATCGCTCACTTGCTTATCCTCCTTATCAGTGTGTATATTTCCGCACCGTTTTTAATAACCTGGTAAATGATAATAATAATAATATGGCCCATGCGGAATTCAAATATACAGGAATAGTCCACGACCAGCAAATTGTCCCCGCGGTAATTGGGCACCACTTTAAAATTACTGCCGGTCGAACGCATGTTGAAAAAAGCCGACATGCGGCTGTATATAACCCCCAGCAGCGACCATATCAAACCGGCCGAAAGGGCTGTGTGCGCTGGATTTGCCAGGCCGATTTCCGTGTACAAATTCAATTCCTTTACAGTAATGCGCTTGCCCATTATTATAAAAAGCCGGTTCGCCCCCCGCCACACCTTCGCTGCTATCCGTCCGGCCTGCCTTGCCCGCCGCAGCACACGGGGCCAGCGGATTCTGCGGGCCGGCAGGTCGGCAGGGGCCTTTTCCCTCCACGGCCTGTTTTGGGAAAGGTTCCAAAACATCTTGGTCACTGGATTAACCAGGTTCACCTCAAGGGGAATAAACCAGAAAACAAAACGAGAATTAACAATAAACCGCCCCGGAAAACGGTAAAATCGAAGATAGAGCTTTACGGGAAAAAAGCAAAAACCTATCAAGACGACAGCCCCTGCAATATAAAACCAGTTTTCCCTAAAAAAGACCGGCACAGGCCGCCCTCCCCGAAAAAAAATTGCCAGTATCTAGTTTAACCAAAAAAAGACCCCTGTAGGGTCTTTTGTCCAACCGGCTCAATCCTGGTTTTCCCGGTCTGGTTCCTCTGCTTCTATTCTTTTGAGGGCGGGGAGGTCTTCCAGCGACCTGATCCCCAGGTATTTTAAAAAATCCGGCGTTGTCCTGTAAAGAATAGGGCGCCCCGGCGTTTCCCTTCTTCCCCCTTCTTCAATAAGCCCGCGTTCTAAAAGAGTGTTAATGGCGCTCTCGCACTTAACACCCCGGATTTCCTCAATCTCGCTCCTGGCAACCGGCTGCTGGTAGGCAATGATGGCCAGCGTTTCAAGCGCCGCCTGGGAAAGAGAAGACAGGCGAGGCCTGACCAGCTTTTCTATATGCGCGGCATGTTCGGGCCTGGTAGAAAAAGCGAAACCTCCCGCCACCTCGACCAGGCAAAAACCCCTTCTTTCCTTCTCGCAGTCAGCCTTGATCTCCTTTAAAAAATTTAGCACCTCTTTTTCTTCCAGGCACAATATCTCGGCAATATCTTTTGCCGTCAGGGGGTCGCCGGAAACAAACAAAAGGGCTTCAATAACGCTTTTTGCTTCATCCGGAAACAGAGTCGGCACTGTCCTCTCCCCCTTTGCTCTCATTTAAAAAAATCAGGATGTCGGAAAAAAGGTGGGCTTGCCTGAGCATGACGGTGCCGCGCCGCGCCAGTTCCAGCAGCGCCAGGAAAGTCACGATGACTTCGCTCCGGCTGGACATCCCGGAAAAAAGGCTTTTAAAAGAAAGCCCGGACGGTTTTTTATACAAACGGTTAAGAATATACTCGATTTTTTCCCGGACCGTTATTTCGTCCCGAGTTATGGACACAACTTCCCTCTTTTTTTCATATTTTCGAAGTACATGATTGTAAGCGGTAAAAAGATCAGCCATAGTCACCGTTCCAAGTGGATTTAGAGGCGGAAATTCTTTGAGCAGCTTGGCCTCATCAATCTCCCGCCAGAATACTTTTGACCAGAGAATCTCCTTTTCCCTGAATTCCCCGGCCACCTCTTTGTAAATCTTGTATTCCAGGAGTTTTTCCACCAGTTCCCGGCGCGGGTCTTCCTCCTCCTCCTCTTCTTCTGAAGAGGCCGCATGCCTGGGCAAAAGCATCCTGGCCTTGATGGCCAGGAGAGTGCAGACCATCAGGAGGAATTCGCTGGTCAGCTCCAGGTCAACCTCCCGGGCAAGGGCCAGGTATTCCAGGTACTGCTGGACGATTAAGGCAATGGGAATGTTGTAAATATCCACTTCATTCTTTTCAATGAGGTGCAAGAGCAAATCCAGGGGTCCTTCAAAAACAGGCACCTTAATCTTGTAAACCATGACCTCACCACACTAAACCTTCAAAGAAACATTCATGGCTAAACGGGCAAGTTCCAGGGTTTTAGCCGCTTCCCGGCGCGCCGTCTCAGCGCTGGCAAGAAGAATTTCCCGCAGCATGCCGGGTTTGCTTTCGTAATACTTCCTTCTTTCCCGAATAGGAGTCAGCAGGTCGTCAAGTACGGCGGCAAGGCGTTTTTTACAAGCCACACAGCCGGTTTCGCCCGCCCGGCAGGCTTTCCGAATCTCCTCAACCTCCCCGCGATTATAAATCTCCTGGTAGGTATGAACGATGCACACCTCCGGTTTCCCGGGGTCCGTTTTTTTGATGCGGCCGGGGTCTGTTACCATCATCTGCACCTTTTCCAGAATCTCGTCCCTGGAAGCGCTGAGCGGTATGTCGTTATTATAGCTCTTGCTCATTTTCCGGCCGTCCACCCCGGGTAAGAGTGAAACCCTGGCCAGTTTGGCCTGCGGTTCCGGGAACAAATCCGTCCCGTAAAGATGATTGAACCGGCGGGCGATTTCCCTGCACAGCTCGACGTGGGCCAGCTGGTCTTCGCCTACGGGCACCGTATCGGCCCGGTAAATAAGAATATCCGCCGCCATCAATACGGGATACCCTAAAAATCCATAAGTGGAAATGTCTTTCCCCTGGCTGCCGAGCTGCTGAATCTGGTCCTTGTATGTGGGCACTCTCTCCAGCCAGGAAAGAGGGATGATCATCGAGAACAAAAGATGAAGCTCCCCGTGTTCCTTAACCTGGGATTGGACAAAAAGGGGACTTTTTTCAGGGTCCAGACCCACGCTCAACCAGTCTAAGAGCATTGTCCGGATATTATCCTGGATTTCCGCGGTACTCTCAAAAGAGGTGGTGAGGGCATGCCAGTCGACTATCCCAAAAAAGCAGCGGTACTCTTCCTGGAGCCTTACCCAGTTCTCCAGCACGCTCAAATGACCGATATGCAGCCTGCCCGTGGGCCGCATTCCACTGAAAATTACGCCTTTTTTCATGGTTTACCTCCTCGTCTAGAAAGCAGCAACAAATTGTCCTGCCTGAAAAAGGGTGATAATTATCGCTCTCGCCGCGGGCATGAGTACCAGTCCCGTGATATTGGTCAAGATCAGCAGAACCAGGATAAGAGGCCCGTAAGCTTCTAACTGATAAATAAACCCGTGCATGCGGCGGGGCAAAAGCCCTGTCAGAATCCTGGAGCCGTCCAGGGGAGGCACCGGGATCAGGTTGAACAGGGCCAGGTAGACATTTATGCTTACCAGGGTGATTATAAATGAGGCAAAATATGTGCCGACATTAAATAGATTGTACAATATGGCCCCCAGCAAAGCAACCACCAGATTGGAGAAGGGGCCTGCCAGGCTCACCAGCAGAATTCCCCTCTGGCGGTCTCCTCTAAAATAAAACGGGTTGATTTCCACCGGCTTGGCCCAGCCAAAATGGGCCACCAGCAGCATCAAAGTACCTAATGCATCAAGGTGCGGCAGGGGATTAAGCGTCAGGCGCCCCTGCCGTCTGGGGGTGGGGTCTCCCAGGAAGTGAGCCGCCAGGCCGTGAGAAAATTCATGCACGGTTATAGCCACAAGGATCGCCGGTACACTGATCAGAAAACCTGTTAAGTCAAACGTCATTATTCTCGTCCTCCTTACCTGCCAAAATAAGCCTGGCCATTTTTATTCCCTCTTCCCGGGTAACCCAGCTACCGGCCCGGAAATAATCTTCCAGCCTTTTTAAGAGCCGCCCCAACCCCGGACCGGGACGAACCCCCAATTGGAGCAAGTCATGACCGTTTACAGGCATGCTAATGCTGGTTGATTTTATTTCCTGGTAAAAAACTTCCCATCTCTTGCTCCCATTAAACCATTCTCGATAAAGAAAGTACACCCCTTCCGGGGGAAGTTCCTTCACTGCCCGGCTGAATTCCCGCCCTTTCAAGGGAAATGCTTCTTTGCCGCCCGCCAAAAGCTCCAGGGTGTCTTTCATGCCCACGATGTCCCTTACGGTCAGTCCCCAGTAATCGGCTAAAACTGCAAGCGCTTCGGCCTGTGCGGCTAAAAGATGCAGCAAAAAGAAAAACCAGGGACGAAAATCTTGCGGTCGGCCGGGCAGTATAATGTCAGAAAGCCCAGAGACAGCAGATTGGTTAAAGGACAGCCCCCTAAAAAAATGCGGCCACCCCCCCAGTGCGCGGATTTCAAAAAGAACCGCAGAAATATTTTCTTCCTGGCAAATCAACTGCCACTCCTTTAGCCTGCGGGCCGGCGAAACGCATTTTAAAAACTTCCAGTCGCGCTGGAGCAAGGCGCGTGTCTTTTTTTCAAGGCGAAAACCCAGCCGGCATTTAAACCGAATGGCCCTCAGGATGCGGGTAGGGTCGTCGCGGAAGCTGTTTTCATGCAGAACGCGCAGCAGCCCTTCCTGCAAATCGCTGCCGCCTCCTGCAAGATCGATAATCTCCCCCCACCCGTTTTTCAGAAGCGGCAAGGCAAGTGCATTGATTGTGAAGTCACGCCGCAGCAAGTCTTCTTCACAGCCCGCCGGCTCCACCTCGGGCAAGGCCCCGGGAAAAGGATATGTCTCCCGCCGTGCCCGCACGAAATCTACTGGTCCCCACCTGCTAGGCAAAGAAGCGGTCAACAGTTTCTCGTTGAGCACCAGCTTGCTTCCCAGCTCCCGGGCTAGGCTTTCAGCAACAGCAAAGGCGTCTCCCTCGACCATAAAGTCGAAATCCTTGATTGCACAGCCCCGTAAAAGGTCACGCACAGAGCCCCCCACCAGGTAAATCCTGCTGTCCGGGTGTTGTTCCTCAAATACTTTTCTCACATAAACAAAAACAGGATAATCAGGGTACATCTTCTCTTCCCGGAAAGACAATTTTTTCTATTATAACATATAAATACGCGCAGTTAAAAACCACCCAAGTTTAACAGAACAATGATTTAAATTTTGAAAAAAACCTTCAAAAAACCGCGGAAAATCGCGGTTTTTTGCTTGCATTTGATGGATATTCATGGTATTATTAAGTAGACATATACAATATATTACGGGGGTGCACATGTTTATAGAACTTTTCAAAAACAATGGCACAGACTATCTTCGGGTTATGGAGACATATCGCGTCAATGAAGACGGCAATTCGAAATGTAGACGGCGGCTTGTCCGCAATATTGGTCCACTGTCACGTTATGACGATGGAAAGCCGGACTATCTTGGCCGGCTGCGACAGTCATTCAGGGATGGAAAACCGATTATTGAAAGCCTCTCAGACCTGATTGAGGGAAAACCTGTACGCAGGCGGATCAAAATCGAATATGACCTCGAAAACGAGGACGATTGTTTCAGTATCCCAAAGAATATAGGTTACTTTTTGCTTG
>JANLFJ010000035.1 GCA_024655825.1 Peptococcaceae bacterium
TTTTTGATTATGCTTTGGTGTTATTTTCCATCAACTGCATAACTCCTGTTTATAATATGACGAATAAAAAGGGCGAATGTTCCGAATCGCCGCAGGCAATATCTGACATTCCCTGGGCAATTGCATTAAAACTGCCAGTATTCATGTTTATTGTTGCTTCCGGAGGCGCAGCGTGAAAGTGCTGCCCCGGGAGGGTTCGCTTTCCGCCGCAAGCTCGGCCTGGTGCAGTTCGGCAATCTGTTTGGCGATGAAAAGCCCCAGCCCCGTGCCGTCCTCGGCCATGCGGCTCCTGGACTTGTCCGCCTTGTAAAACCGCTCCCAGATGTAGGGCAAATCCTCTTCGGAAATGCCTATCCCCGAATCCTTCACGCTCAATACGACCTGGTTGCTTTCTTCCTTGAGGAGAACCTCCACCGTCCCGCCTCCCGGCGTAAACTTCAGGGCGTTATCCAGCAGGATCACCAGGAGCTGCTCCATCCGGTCAGGATCGCAGTATGCGGTTATATTCTGCCTGTTTCCGGTGTCGGTGATCAGATTTATATCCTTGGCCTTGGCCCTCTGCTTGAACTTGCCGGCTGTTTCCGAAACCAGTTGAGCCAGGTCCACTTCTTCCAGTTCCAGCTGGATCTTGCCGGACTGCAGCAGGCTTAAGTCCATGATGTCCTTGATCAGCCTTTCCAGCCTCAGGGTCTCGCTCTTGATTATCCGGTGGTAATAATCGGGAGCATTGTCAGCCACCCCGTCCAGCAGGCAGTCGACATAGCCCCTGATCACCGTGATGGGCGCCCGCAATTCGTGCGACACGTTGGCGATAAAATCGCGGCGCAGCTGTTCCACCTTTTCCATTTCGCTGATGTCCTGCAGGATGCCCACCGCCCCTAGCAGGGAACCGTCTTCCTGCTTGATGGGCGAGACAGCGACCCTGAAGGAGCGGTTGATTATTTTCAAAACGGATGAAGCGGCAAGGCCGCTTTCCAGCACGGCCTCAAAGGGCCGGACCAGGTCGGGCCGGCTGGTGACATCCGCCAGCCGCTGCCCGGTAATTTTTTTGCTGGGAGTCATGACGATGTTTTCAACAACGGGATTGGCCAGGATGATCCGGCCTTGCCGGTCCACCGCCAGCAGACCCTCGTTGATGCTGGTGACGATCGACTCCAGCTTGCTTTTTTCCTGCTGCAGGGCAGTGACATTCAAGTCCAGCTGGTTGGCCAGGTAATTCAAGGACGTCGCCAGTTCTCCGACTTCATCCCGGCTCGAGGGTTCTATCCTGGTTTTATAGTTCCCGCCGGCCATGCGAAGCGCCGCTTCATTCATGTTTTTAAGGGGCTGGGAAATGAGCCTGGAAAAGTAAAAAGCGATTGCGGCGGCCAGCAGCACGGCAATAAGACTGGAAATCGCCAGGTAATAATAGTTCTTTTTCATCAGATCCGTGACCTGCCGGACCGGCGAAAAGGCGAACACCGCCCCCCCCACCCTTTTTTCGCCGTTTAACCCGACCGCCGTAACCGGCAGCCCGACGGTAATCACCGGCACGTTAACAAACCGCGAAACGTTTTGTTTGACTATGGTTTGGCCTGATAAAACCTGCTGCTCCGTTTCCTCCCTGGCGATGCGCATTCCCCTGTGGAAAAAGGGCCTGTTATCCGGGCCCGGCGAAACAAGGGACGAGGCGATGACCGTCCCTTCCCGGTCGATAATCAAAAACCGGGTATCGGTATAGGAGTTCAGGGCATCCATCACCCTGTTGAACGTCTCTTCGTTCATCTCCCGGTTGTTCAGCTTGTTGGCCAGCGCGGCGATCTCTTCGGCCTCGCGCAGGAGTTGTTGCTTCCTGGCCTCAAGCAAGTACCCCTTAAACAGCGGGTTTAAAAGAACGCCGGCAATGACAAGGGTGATTACCACCAGCAGAATATAAGATGCGAGCAGCTTGACACCGATCCTCGAATTCATTGGATCACCTCGAACTTATAGCCTACTCCCCAGATCGTCTTGATGTCCCACGGGCTGCCCGGATCGATCATCAGCTTGCGGCGCAGCCTTTTCACATGGGTGTCCACCGTCCTGGTCTCGCCAGAATATGCATAACCCCAGACACTCTCCAGCAAGTTCTCCCGGGTGAACACCATATTGGGATGTGAGGCCATCAGCCAGAGCAGCTCTATCTCCTTCGGGGTTAAGAGTATCGTCTGGCCTTTTATTTTAACCCGGTATTCGGACATGTTTATTTCCAGGCCGGGATAAAAGAGCGCCCTGGCCTCCTTGTTTTGCTCGACTGCCCGGCGCAGGACTGCTTTAATCCTGGCAATCACCTCCCGGGGGTTGAACGGTTTGGTAATATAATCGTCGGCGCCCAGTTCCAGCCCCAGGATTTTGTCGATATCCTCGGACTTGGCGGTCAACATGATGATGGGCGTGGATTTGACGGCCCGCACCCTCCGGCAGACCTCGGTCCCGTCCAATCCGGGCATCATCACGTCCAGGACAATCAGGCAGGGATCGGACTGCAGGGCTTTCTCCAGGCCTTCCTGCCCGTTCTGGGCCGTCATGACCGGGTAACCTTCTTTTTTGATGTACAAGGACAGCACTTCCAGCACATGCGGGTCGTCATCCACCAGCAAAACGGGTTTATTGTTCATCCTTGGCCTCTCCTGCAAGAGTGTGCTATTATGAATAATACTACCAAAAAAATGCCGGTAATCAATGAACTTGCTTCAGTTCACAAAAAGTTCACATTTTTGCCCTTTATTTGCCAAAATATACGGGTAAAATAAACATAGCCACAAAACGAGGAGGTGAGAATGTGAAAAAAGCCCTGATCATACTCCTGGCCTTAGCCCTCATCGCCGGCACGGCTTCATTCGCGCTGGCCGATGAAAACGATTCGGCGAAACAACCTTTTAAGGGCAGGGGAAACGGTTTCGCGAACTGCCCCCAACTGCAAATAACTGACGAACAAAAAGCGCAAATGGCCTCGCTCCACAAACAAATGCTCGAGCTGAAAAAGCAAATCATCCAGCAGAACGTCACAAGCGGTGTTCTTACCCAGGAACAGGCAGACACGATGATTGAGAGAATTGACAAGCAGATCGAGGCCGTCAATTCCGGCAATGTCTTCCCGATGGGCCGTCAAGGTTTTATGGGCAAAGGTTTCCGCGGTTTCAAACAAAAAACCCAGGAACAGGCCCAATAACCGGCCGGAAAAAGGGGCAGGAAGTCCTGCCCCTTTTTCGTTATCGTTGTTATCGTTGTCATCCCTGCTGGTGCACCTATTCTCTGCAGCCGTAAAATGGTAGAATAATATATACGGGTTCAATCTATTTTGGCCTTGAATTATCATCAAGAGGAGGTATCCGGCAAATGGCAAAAGAAGCCCTGATTATTGTTGATATGAGCAACGATTTTGTGGCTGATGACGGCGGCCTCACCGTTGGCCGGCCGGCCCAGGAGATTGTGCCCTATATCGTCGCGCTGGCGGAGCGGTTCCTGGCAAAAAATGACCTGGTGGTTATAGCCATGGATTCGCACCAGCCCGCAGACCCTCATTTCGAGAGATGGCCGTTCCACAACGTGGCGGGCACAAAGGGACAGGAACTGTACGGGGAACTTAAAGAATGGCATGAAAAAAACAAGGACAACCCGAATGTGCTCTATGTTCCCAAAACGAACTACAACGCTTTTTACCAAACGGGACTGGCCGAAAAGCTGCGGGCTGCCGGGGTGGAGACGGTGCACGTCACAGGCGTGGCCACCGACATCTGCGATTTTTTGACTGTAGCCGGCGCCGACGCGGAAGGTTTTAAAACCATCGTGCACAGGAAAGGCGTGGCCACTTTTACAAAGCATAACGAAACATTCCTGGAACACATGAAACTGTGTTTCCACACAGAAATAATCGACAACTGAAGCCGGCGATTCCCGTCATGTTCCAGAACCGCCAGCCATATTACCAAATATTAAACGTTCCATGAAGCGTGCAATCCGGAGATCGGAATCCATTTGCACGCTTCATGATCTGTAACATATATGTTATAATAATAATATGATAAAGCAAATAATTAACATATTGGTTAAGGAGGGGGCTATATGAATGACCGATTGCTCAAAAGTCTTGGGGAAAAGCTTCAAGAAGCAAGAAAGAAAAGCGGTTTGACCCAGGACCAGGTTGCCAAAATCCTTGAAATAAACAAGGTACAGTTGTCATATTACGAAACCGGAGCAAGAGAAATCAACATTACCCTCTTACAGGAATTGGCCAATTTATATGGCTATTCAGTCGGTTATTTTCTCGGTGATGAGAAAAAAAGCGAGCCCGAAGTAGAAATAGCCTTCAGAGCCGATGAGTTCTGCGAAGAAGATTGGGAAACCGTCGTTTTTGCCAAGACGTTTTTGCGCAATCTTTGTGAGATGAGGGCACTTCTGGGGAGATGACGAGATGAATTATGATGAAATAAAATTTAAGGCAGCGGAAACAAGAAAAAATCTTGGGATTGGACAATATGACATGGTGGATATATTTAAGGTGCTGAAAGACATTGAAAATATTTCCCTGATAATAACTAAAATTAAGGGGAATATTTCTGGTTTTTTTATGCGTCATAAAGAAGCTGGACTTATTGTCATAAATGCCAGCAGGAGCCTGGGCCACCAGCATTTCACGGCTGCCCATGAGTTTTATCATATTAAGTACGATATTGGCATGTCGGGAAAAGTCTGTCCCATCAATAAATTTGAAGAAGAGTACCAAAACGAACGCGACGCCAACCATTTTGCGGCTCATCTCCTGGTTCCAGACAATGCCCTGGAGTATATGATACTGAAAAGGACTAAAGGACAGCAGATTACCCTAAACGATGTGATATTTTTAGAAAATTACTTCCAGGTAAGCCATAAACTGATGCTTCTCCGCCTGAAAAGTATCGGAGCGA
The DNA here is from genome assembly GCA_024655825.1 of Peptococcaceae bacterium. NCBI lineage: Bacteria > Bacillati > Bacillota > Clostridia > Eubacteriales > Peptococcaceae > Peptococcaceae bacterium. The sequence continues at coordinate 4,926 of JANLFJ010000035.1, forward strand.
TCACAAGTAAACTATACGACTCCTTGGAAAAAAACATTATTAAAAATGCCGCTCAGCTTGGTTACAACACCGACCTGTATCGTAATACCGAAAATAAGGGAACACAAATCTATTCGGATTATGCAGAACTTGCCCAGACTCTTTTGGACAGCGGCAGGATAACTTACGGAAAATACGAAGAACTGCTTTTGGATGGAGGCTATGCAGATATTTTGTATGGGGATAATGAAGAATCGGAAGGTGCGGAAAATGCATTTGAAGATGCCGATAGTTTTTGATAACGACTGCATTGCTTCATTTTCCTGGATTAATCGATTAGACATAATTAATACCCTCTTCCCAGGACAAATCATTATCCCCGCAGCCGTTTACCCGGGTTCGACAGTTTTTCGTGACTTTTAGGTATTTATAATTTCTTGCTATCCTGCTGTGCCGCCAGGATTTCCATTTCCTTGGCGGCGGCAAACAGTTTAAGGTTTTCCTTTAAATCCCTCGTCGCCAATGAATTTGAAAAAGACCTCATCGTCCTTTTTGTCATCCTGAGCGGTAAGCTCGCCGTAGGGAGGAAGGAAATAGACATAGAAATCCCGCGGGGGCTGGGTGGTGGGTCTTTCGTTGGTCTCTCCCATAAAGAGGTAGCCGAAACGGCAGATATTCTTTTCCTCCCAGTTCAGATAGTATTCATAGATTTTATAGCCGGTCCTGTACTCCGGCGCATCCCAGTCCAGCATCTCATAAATCACGGAATAATAGTAGGGATTAAGCTGGGAATCATGTAGCGCTCCGGCCTTCTTTTCAATCTGAGCATCATAATCAATGTCTTTCTTGAGATCAAGGTAGTATTGCTCATTATCCTTGTTGTACTCGATGAATTGCCCGCTGACCGTGTCAATGATGGCTTTCATGACTGAGTTAACCGTGGACAAGAGAAAATCCTCGGTCAGGACAGGCATGTTGATGTAAAGAGACAAAGGTCGTCTTTTAGATTCTGGGCTGTCAGGCCGGCTTTAACGTCCAGTGTGCCCGTGGTAAGCCGGTGGACGCTGAGGGCATAAATGATCTGAATGGCCAGCGGCTTGTAAACCGGTTTTGTAAAGGAACGGTTGACAATATCCTCTAAAATGCCGCTCTTGTCCAACACCTCTTTTATTTCCTGTTCCGCTTTTTTGGCCACATTTTCTTTAATGTATTTCCAGTAAGAATCATACGATTTAATCCCCGGCTCGTTTGCCGGGACATCATTATCTATAATCGCTTTGACCGTTGCCGAAATTGTCTTTAAGACCTCGCGCTTTTCCGCCAGGTATACTTTCTGGAAAATCTCTATGAAGGCAGGATGGATGGGGAAAAGCTCCACAAATTCCTCCAGCCGCTCCGACATGTTTTTATACAAGGGGCAAAACTTCTGCAAATGCTCCCTGATCCAGGTCTTCTGCTCAGGCGTCTTTTTCAGAATTCTCTCGGAGACAACATAGGCTATATCCTCGCGCCTGATGATGATTTGTTCAAAGCGGTCTTTTACTTTTAACAGCGTGGCTGTCACAAAGGTAAAATTAGGGCTGTCAAAAAGCGCCTCCTGAACCCCGCAAATCACCCTAAACCGCGAATTCTTGATGAATTCCCCAATTTCCCTAAGAAAACCAAGGTCCAGCATTAAATCCATTTGTGTCCGGCTCTTTAGATAATCGAGCAGTTCGTCGATTACTAAAAGATACCCCTTCTGACCATAAACCTCCTCGAATCTGGCCATCATTTCATTGAGGGCATCTTTGTTACCGGTGATAGTATTGGCTGCCGGGAACTTGTAGACGATCCCTCTTTTGGCCAGGTCCTTTTCCAGTTCCGCTGTAACGATGTCCCGCAAGGGGGTTTTTACGGCGCCGATTTCTATTCTCAGCACTTCAAACCTGCCCGCCAGTGGTTTTATGTATTCAGTAAACTTCTGATTGCGCAGAAAGGCTGCCTTGCTCTCATCCTGGGCTATACAGGAGATGACTGACATCAGGTGTGATTTTCCGGTCCCGTAATTACCGACAATAAATACGCCTTTATTGTCCACGACCTCATCAAGGCTTAGCTGGGAAAGCACTTTTTCTTTTAGGTTTAAAGCCATGTCATCAGACATGACATAAGTTTCAATTAACTTTTGTGCTTTTTTCGAATCATCTGCATCCTTCAGTTGAATAATCGTATCGATGGGATCAAAGTGAATCAGGCCACTGTATTTCATACGTCCTCCCCCTCTGCTACTTCGTTAAACAATAGACGTCATAATTCTTTATGTCATAGAGATGATAATCCGGCAGCTCAGGAACAGAGGAGCTTAACAGGCCATCCCTGAAAGCCCCGTCCCACATGATGATCAACTTTTTGTTCCTGCCCAATTGAATGAACAATTTAAGCACATCAAGCTGGTAATAAGGCGCAAAGAGCAGATCGATATTATCAATAATAACCCTATCGCTTTCAGAAGCAGAAACCATTTCCTGGATAATGTCAACGATGTAATTGGGACGCTTTTCTTTCTTGTAGGACAGGACCTTTTGGGATATACAGAGACCCAAATTAAACCAAGGCCAGTCAGGAAATAATTGCTTTATCACTTCCCTGTTTGTGCAAGCGACGAATACTGGCTTCGGTCCTTTCCCCGTGCCGTATTCTGAAACAGCTTCCCTCAACAATATTTCTTTCCCCAAACCTATCACGCACCTTTACTATTTACCCATCGCATGCCATCTATAGGTTATATTTTTTTACTTGTTTCCGATTTCCTGTCTCTTCCCCTGAACATATCCATTTTTCCCAAACAATCTCCTGCCTCCTATCTTTTACCCCTCAATCAATAATGCTTTTTTTAAAAATTCAATTACCATGCCCCTATTCAATTCGTCATGGCAAAACTGATTCCTGAAATGCCTGAGACAACCATAACAGCTTGTATTTCCTTCAGGCGCACCACATTCACATCGCTTTAAACGCTCCAATGTTGCGTTCAGAACATCCATTAATATTTTATCATTGACCAGACGTCTTACGTGCCCGGCTCCGCCAGGGACATCATCGAATATCACAAGCACAGGTTGATCCAGATTACCGACAGAATAGTATAAGCAACCGTCTAGGTCTTGCCTCTCAATTTGGAGAACTTCGCAAGTACCCTCAAGAATTCCATAAAGCATCGAGAGCCAAAAGCTTTTCCTGCTGTCAAAATATCCTTCGAAGGACATCATAAGGATGTCCGTTTCAAACTCATGCCCTAGAGCCAAGTGGTTGATTAATGGGCCATTACATGCTGCCCCCCACGCGTTTTGGTGAGTGCTGGACGGTTTCTCGTCGCCCAGTACTGTGTATCCGCAACGGAAACATACTTTGAAAGCCTTTCCGCCGGCGTTATTGATTATCGCCAGCTTGCCCTTGGAAGCAGGGATGGCTATGAGTTTACCCCCATTCAATCCCAAGCTGACACTCTCCCCCTTATTGTCACAGCCGGAATAATATACCCTGGTAGTATACGTCCTTTCAGGCTTTTCTTCGCCTGGTTTGCCAGGCGCCTGTCTATCGGAGATAAAGCCAAAGGCAGGAATTATGAAGGTACCTTTATTTCTTATTATTTGACCACAGACAGGGCAAGTTTTTAGCGTTTCATTTTCGTTGCGTTTATCATCAAACTCCACTCGACTTCCCCGGTGATAGCTGTTGCAATTGTCACAAATGGCATACCTGTAACGCTCCCACTCTTTTTTGGGTAACCGTTTAAGATACCGGCTGGTCCATAATTTTCCGCCAGCCACAACCTGGCTGCTTGGGGCATACTCGGATAATGCTATGCGTAAATCCCTTTCCAATCGCAGCTTCTTGACCTCTTCGCCGTGATGGGTGAGTTGCAGTTCGACCACATCTACGGGGAACCCATACTTTGGAATCACGTTCCTGGTCGATAAGTATTCAATCAGGTCTTTGTCTTTAATAGTGCTTATTAGCCTTTTGATATGGTCAACATCGCGTCCTTCATAGAAAAGCTTTATTCGCAATTGCTCCAACTGTTCTATGTCGCCGGCTATTTCTTCCCAGGCTTTCTGTAAAACAGCCTCTCCTTCCTGGTAAAGGGTTCTTACCCACCCCCAGTTTTCCAGTTGTAGTTCATCGTGCAAATCTTGGGGAACAATCCTCTTTAATGCTTCCTTCAAAGCCTGCGGCTTTTTATCAAGAAACTCAGCGAAGTACCGGGGACCGGACACTTCGTTTTGGAAAAAGAAATCATCCGCCTTGCCGAAATAATCTGGTTTTTCCCTCCAGAAGTATGACAAGGCCACGGCATAAAGATGCCTTCTTACTATCTTAAGGTTTTCAATTTTAAAATAGGGCGGCTTAATAATACCCGCAACCATGCGCCACGGTTCCTGGTAATGGGCCAAATCATGGGAGCGCCTTTGGGCAAAGGTCAAAACATAAGCAACGCTGTCAGTCCTTCGGCCGGCGCGACCGGCTCTTTGCACATAGTTCGCAGATGAAGGGGGCATATTGCGCATAAAGACCGTTTCTAGTTCGCCTACGTCTACTCCCAACTCAAACGTGGTTGAACAGCTGAGAATATTGACGCGGCCTTTGACAAAATCGTTTTGCAGTTCAGCCGCAGCCTCACCGCTTAACTGCGCTGTATGTTCTTCAGCTCTCATTCGGATGGGAAGCAAATCTATGTACAATTTAAAATAGTGGTTCTCTTTGTTAAACACTAATGGGTTACATTTCCTTAACGTGCCTTCGCAGCGATAAGTAGGACAAATTCCCCGGATATTATGAAGGGTCAGATTTTTACACTTATCACATAGATACCACTCAACACTGCTGTCCAATTGTGTGGCCTTTAATTCCCAGATAGTATTGTTTAGCCTAAATACAGTCCCCAATTGCGGAATACTATTAATGCTAAAATACTGATTCCAAATACTGCTTGGATCGTTAAACCAAAAACTCCTCCAGATATTGCTTAATAGCTCTAAGCACTTTTCTTTCGTAATATTAGGATTTATTTTTTGAGCCAGGCGTATCAGATAATCCGACCTGCTGTTGTTCGAACTGGAGTTCCAGCCTATCACTCCTCTTTTCGTTAAGTCGCGATCAGTTCTATCTTTCACATAATACTCACGGTTCCGAGGCTGAAAGAATTCATCCTGGGGAGATACTTCCTCAGGAAAAACGAGAGCCCCTTTTTGACGAATGGTATCAAGCAATACCTGATACAAGGTCCAGACTTCCTCTGGGGTAAAGCACCACGGATCCTTTAAAAGAGGCGGAGGAGGCGCCCATTTTGTGGATTTTACCAGAGAAAAGCCCAAGAGGCCCAAACCTTCCAAACTATTGCGCTTATCTAATGCCAACAGCTCATACATCAACCACTTCCATATTTCTGTTTTTTGTCCTGTTTTGCTGTAATCGGGAAATATCTCCATTTTCTCCATATACTTTTGCAGCGGGTTAACAATATCTTGTACCCTCCATTTGTCGTTAAGTACAGCTTCTTTATTTATCTCTAAAATTTTTAAAATTAAGCCCCTTCTAAGGATACGATCATAAGTGCGGTTTAAATAAGGTGCAAAAAAAGCCGCATCTTGCCTGCTATCGGAAAACGCCAACAACTTTCTTTGGCCGCTATGCATGAAGTCTTTATCAGTATCATCAACATTGATTTGATATGATCTCCAGGAATCATCTTCGGCGGGAGGATTTGCTTCCTTAGCCGCTTGCCTCGGCTCGACTTCTCGATATAAAGCGGTGGCCAGCACACTGGTTGCCGCATCTGCGCCCGTCAGAAAACGCCATACCACTCCTTGCGGGCTCCTCTTGCCGCAGGCAGGGCAGGCATATACTTTCCCGTCTTTCACAGGCATTTTGAGCAAACTAAAGTGTTTCCTTTCTTGACAGCAGTTGCCGGCAATGGCATTGTCCTTGTCTATTGAACCGCAACTGCCACAGAGGGTGTATCTTTCGAACTTCCCGGCTGCTTCTCCAATATTGTCAGGGAAACCGACGATTTCATCCTCATCCTCTTCCACCGGCTCTATTCCCAAATTCAGCAAAAGATAGTGTTCCAAACGGGTTGACCCTACCCCCTGTTTCAGGCAATGCCTATTATTCTCTCCCTCTGCTGTGATGCCTGATAAATAAACGGCTCCACACTGGCGGCAGCCGGATATTTCAAAGACCGGGTACTCTCTCTCCTTCACCTTGACTGTCTCATGCCTGTCCAAAAACAACTGGAGTCCGGGGGTTAGGCTGAGGTATGCTCCCTCAATGGCCCTCACAAAGACATGATATCTGGCCGGCAGCAAGGGCTGGCTCTGAGATTCGCTTTTGGCTTTATTTGCCAAGTCAACCAAAGCTATCAGCGATACCGCCGGATCGGGTACGCCCTGGATTATTTCTTTGGCCAGGTCTAATAAAAGGACAGGACCACCTTTTTGTAAAGCATTTTGCAAACTTAATAACCTCTGTTCTCCCTTCAGTATTTCGTAAAGGAACGCCGGCCAGCCTTCAGTGCTCCCTCTGCGACAGGCTTCATCAAGCAATTGTCGGGGGACTTTGCCATCCAAGATTGATACCAATTTATCAATTTTATCCTCCTTATCCACCTTCTGTTCATCCACGATGTTCCTGCATCGGATATACTCCTCAGGGTCCAACGCTCCCCAGCTGTCTGCGGTTTGCGCCAAAGGAAGGCGAGCAGCACCTATGATGTCCTGTTTATCGGGATTATTGCTTTCGAATTCAAAATCCTCGCCAAAGAGTTGCCGGGCAAAGGCAGCCACTGCCGGGAAGTCTTTTTCTCCGCCGCCTAAGGTGGCACTGGTGGCAATACATCTTAACCGACCAGGCCGGCTCATGTTCACCCGGTCTTTTAAGCGTCGCAACAGCATGGCAGTTTCTATTCCTTTGGCTCCCATATACGTGTGGGCTTCATCGAGAACCAAAAAACGCCAATGCTTGGCATAATCGCCATCAAAAAACACGCTGTCGTCCGGTCTTAAGAGCAGGTACTCCAGCATAGCATAGTTTGTCAACAGGATGTGAGGAGGTGATTGCCACATCTGCGTCCTGGATATTAATTCATTATCCAAGGGTTTACTGCCAAACATTTTTACGTGTTTGTCTAAAGCCGCAGCATCCTCCCGTTCAGTCTCACCCGTATAGCGGCCAAAAGTAATGTCTTTGTAGTTAGCCAAAATTTCGCGCAGGCGCGCCAGTTGGTCATTGGCCAAGGCATTCATGGGATAAAGAAGAAGCGCTCTCACTCCTGGCCCTAAACGACCCGCTTCTTTCTCTTTGAATAAATGATCAAGTATGGGAAGCAGGAAAGCCTCGGTTTTACCGCTGCCCGTGCCGGTGGCAAGAACAATATTGCGGTTTTTTTCAATTATTTTGCGCAAAGCCAATTCCTGGTGTAGGTACAGGTTACGGTCAAGCTTAAAAGAAGAAGACTGCAACTTTATAAACTCCCTGGATAAGAGTCCCTCCTTGATCAGTTCGTTTATTGTTGCCCCTTTTTGAAAAGAAGGTGTCGCCTCCAGGATGGGGCCCTTAATAAATTTACCCGGTACTTTAAGAAGATTTACAAACTGTTCATGCAAATTGTGGTCATGTAGAGGAAACGAGGTGGATAAATAGCTGAGATAACTATCCTCGACAGCTTTTGTCACTTTAATAGGATCAAAGCTCATTTTTAAGCACCCCTATAAATTTATTGCATAGTTCCGCTTCTTCTTTCAAAAATATTTGGGTTAACTCATCAGCTTTTAGGCTCTGGATTGGATTTAAGCCAAACTCTATTGGGAAGGGTTCGGTTTTTGATGAAAACAGAACAAGAAGATCGTCCTTAGCCATCGGGTATTTATTAAAGATTTTGGCATATATGTCCCTAAAATTAAGACAATATAAGAATTTAGCCTTAATGGTATCAAACTGATGTTCCAGGCCTTTGCATTTCATAAAGGGGTTATGGGCATACCAGTCCGCATCGTTTTGAAAGATCCTCCCACATGTACTGCATACTACAATCCCGGTAGGTATATCAAAATAAACCTGCTGTTCATCTTCTTTCCAGCGCAGCTTAGAATTCTTAAATGGAAAATTCAAATCTAACGAAAAGTCTCGTTTTTCTAATAACCTTGTCAGCACCCGCCCGGCTAATCCTTCCAAATTGATTGTTTTACTGGAGCCTTTATGACGGTACACCAGCTTTAAACCAATGTCATTTAATCCCTGTATTTGCTTGATAAACTCCGTGCATTCTCCGTTTGGGCATTCCAAGGATGCGCCTTCCGTAAGGGCCATAACTCTATAGTAAGAAGGTCCATCCAGGACATCTATTGCCAACCAATGGGCTGCCTGACCTAAATTATTGTCTTGCAGGGTTAAGCTGAATTTGCCGCCTGCGCAATAAATCTTCTCTTTAACGACTTTAGGGTTCCCTTCGTGAATGCCCAATAGCGAAACCTCTGCCCTGATCAGGGGAGGTGCGTTGATAAATTCACCGGTTATAACAGCTTGGCTGCCAGTGACTAATTGAACTCTGCAGCTTCTCAGATATATTCCCTCGTAGTTTATATCGATTAAAAAGGTGTCTTTATCCTGGTTTGGAAACTCAACATCTCGTGGGCTCCATGGATCATCAATATCAAAGTGCAATAAATATTTGCCTTCTGATAAATGTTCTTCGATATGATCTATCACAATACTGCAGCGGCCATTCGGAATTTCCTGCACATATGGTTCCACCCAAGGTTCCTCCAGGCGCCAAAACCTTATAACCCTCTGCTCCGCCTTTCCTTTTTCTTTCCAAAACAGCTCCAAGGAATACCCATGTTTTTTGTTTTTGATGAAATATTCAAAACCATATACTTCCCACTTGCTGCGAACCCTCAACACCGGTCCTGCCCTGATTTTCCGCCGATCCTCTAATAGGTTGATGCTGAACACCTGAACCGGAAAACTGCTCTGCCTTATGGAATCAGTAAACGAAGTCAACTTAAACTGTGCCCTCCCTCCATATAAAGGCAAGGTCAATTCTTGTGCATAATCATTCATGTACAGTTGAAGACCCCTTTTCCCCCGGCTGGAACAGAGCACCTCAAGAACCCAACCGTCCGCTTTCTGCCATTCGCCAAACCAGATTTCCTCTAAGCTGTCTGACCATTCGAAGGATCCCTTCTCTTGGTCACCGGCCAAGCGCCATTTCAGCTTAGGAATATTAACAGTCAGTTGAAAGATTGCTGTTTCTCCGCCAGATCTAGCAGTTTTAAGGTCACAGCCGAAACTGTCTGCTGAGAAATCTACAACAACATCACAGGTATCAGCTTCTTCACGTATTTTTTGGGCAGGCTGATGAACAAAAAACTCTGCCGATGGTGGTTTTGCAATACTGAGCTTAACCTCTTTCCTTGTTCCCTTCTCTTGTGGAGGGTAGATTTCCTGCTCAAAATCGACCCGGAAACCAGGTAGATAGGCCAGCCGGTAGATTTTAAACTCCTGCCCGAGGTAGTTAAAGACAATGTCATATAACCCGGCATCCAGAGAACCGAAGAGGGATTGGTCATGTAAATCAAGCCAGGCGTTTCGGCCGTCTTTATCTATCTTTACTGCTTTAATGTCGGCTATCCTGGACCGGACAATCTTATCTCCTTTTTCATTCTCCATCATAAATATCCAATAAGATAAATCATCCTTTTCATGAAGCGGTATTTTTATTAGCGGTAATTTCTCTGAGTATACCAAAACGCCATCCATCGAAACGTTGGAAATTTCTTCTCCGCCCTCTAACTCAGGTATAACAGTGCTCCAATCCTGGATAGGTATCTTGTATGCAATCCCTTTAATGTCAGTAAAATGTAAGCCTGTTGTATTAGAAAGGTCTAACAGCACCATGCGGAAAGACTTGTCAAGAAAGCCTATTTGCCCTTCTTCTATTATCCTTAGAGAAGGAGCGATAACAATTCCTTCATTAAGAATAAACCAGTACCGGTTTTTCCTTAATCTCTTGATATCCTGTTTTTTGCCATCTTCACTGAAAACAAGGAAATAATCTTTCGAACCCAGACCATTAATGGTCCATGAGCGCAGGAGAGCATCACCTGAGTAAATCTCCACCTGATACTCATCTTTTAGCAAATCCAAATTGATCGCAGCCGGCAGGGTTTCCACAATACCGTCCTTACTCAAATAAGCTCTAAGGTCTGTTTTGGCCAAAACAGTTGTACCTTCCGTTGCAGTAACCACTAAAGACAACGATTGGTAAGAGCTTCCCTTTTGATCATGATAAAGGAAGCGCATTTTTCCTGCCGCCAGCTTAATTCTTTTATACACTGGATCAAGAACAATTGTCGGAGCCACTGACCTTTCACCCTTGGGTTCTCCTTTCTCCGGCTTCTGTTCATCCCTTTTCGGCCACCATTGTTCAAACCAGCTAATCACTCTCTCAGGGAGCTGTACTGCCCTGGCCTTGTTGAATTGCCCGTCTGATGCCAATTTCACGAGTTTAACACTCTGGGCAAGAAAGTCCTCAGCCCAGTCCCCCCCGTAGAGAAGAAACCGTCTTATTGGTTCGTCGACATAAGGATACACCGTCGGGTAAGATGATAATTCTTTTTGTTTAAAATCAAGTGCGTCCTTTAGCTGTGTTAGCTGGGTGGATATTTCCCGTTTATGCTGGGCCAAAACGTCATTTCCAGAGCCAGGACTAATCTGAAACAACCTCTCTAATTGCCTTATTTTTCCGATAATCTTTTTATTGGTCTGTCGTAAGCTTTTAAGTTCTTGGATGGCTGATACGCCTGCCTCCAGGTCGCCATTGCCGAATCCACGGATTATCCGTTCCTTTTCTTGTAGTTCCCTTTCAATGCTTTGCTTTTTCCTGGTTAGCTCTTTTAGGGCAGGAATAACGGTCTTGTTCAGCTTAACCTTGGCCAGATAAGCATTTTTTCTCCTGTTTTGGGCTTCAGAAGCCTCGAGTGTTTTGCGTCGAAGCTGTTCCGCTTTATCCGGCTCGTTTTCAAAAGCGGCTGCCAATTCACAAATCCCGGCATTTTGTCCCATGATTTTATTATGTGCATGTAATTCCCTTAAACCTTTGTTAAAGCAATCAGTAAGGCTTGCTACTGTTTTGACTAAAGAGCTAAACTCCTCATGACTTTGCAAAAACAACTCCTTTTTTAAAGGGCTGTCGTATATCTCCCTCAGTGTCTCCTCTATACCTTTACGCAGTTCCAAAACCCTGTCGCTGTCATTTTTTCCTAAAGGGATGCTCCTCCTGGAACCAAACAAACCCATAATAAAGAAGGCCAATCTCTTTATCCACCCGTTGCCTTTAGCTCTTTCTTTTTGTTCTTTCTCAGTGCTCTCTTTTAGTTGGTAATACGCCTCGATTAGCAAAAGCAATTTATCGGAGCGAAAAACAATTTCAGACTCTAATCTGGGATTTATTTGAAAAATTTTAACCAATTCCAATGATAACTGTTGTTTGGCTGTATTCAGATTCTCTAACAGTGCCTTTCTGTTTTTCTCTTGTTCTTCAAGCTGCTGTAATCTTTCAATTTCTGCGTTTAGGTTGGGTAAAGAATCAAGCAAGGCTTGTTCTCGGGGACCAAACAGATTAATAATAGCTTCCAAGACAGTCCTTTGCTTGTCCCACTCATCCATTTCTTCCTTGAGTTGCAATAATTCCCTCTGCTTTATAGTCCGGTAACCCTCAAAGTCTTCTGGTAGACCGGACAGATTGCCGTAACTGCGGAGCTTATTCTCATAATCATTATATTGTTGATGCAATTCGATTAAAGTAGTAAGTTGTCTCTTTTTGTCATCATAATCATGGAACTTTATCATCATTTCATTTATCTCGTTATGGATTATCATTCTCTTTCTTTGCAATTGTCTAATCTTCGCCAGAAAGGACTTAAGCTCATGGCTTGATGCAATTCCCATTTTTAGTAATGGCACGACTATTTCCTCAAAGAAATCAGGCAAACAACTCTGAGGAATACCCGCATGTAAGAGGATAGGACCAACAAAACGATGGGCGCCTTCGATCTCAGCATGATTTAAGTCATTTGAATTTATATAATCAAGAAAAAAACTCCCCAGTTTGTTCTGTAAAGTCGCATTGCTAATATCTGGGAAGGCTTCGTCAAGCGACCAGTATTGCCCTTGTTTGTAATTCCAGACGGCTTCATTAACCAATAAAAAAGCCAGACATGACGGGGCAAAGTTCAAAACAAGCTCTAGTCCCTTGTCTACATCCCGCCTAATCCGGCTATAAATAAAATCTCGCAATTTATTGGCATCCATTTCCGTCAGTTCTAGCTGTCCAATAAAGGAAACACTATTGTTAACCCTCTGTTTGTTTAAAAAATCTTCGCACTCAGAAATGTTAGTAATGCTCTCCAACATACACAACACCTCTTTTTGCTAAAAAAAGAAGCCAAGTTATAAAACTGAGTTGTCTGCATACATCGCTTCTATTTGCGATGCGATCTTCCGCATTTTCTCCTGCAGCGCCGGGGGTTCAAGCAGTTTAGCCCCTGTCTTCCACTGCAAAAGCCAACTGATGAATTCAATAATTCCTTTTATTTTAAAGCTGACTACGATTGAACCGTCTTCCCTTTCCTCTTCTATCATTTGGCTGGGATGATATTTGATTTTTTTCACCCTGTAGGCAACAGAAGGGGCGAATTGCACTTTGATATGAGTTGCTTCCTTTTCCTCAAATACTCCCCACCTGTCTTTGACATATTCTCCAAGTTGGAAATCGGCCGGATAAAGGAATTTCTGATGCTGTCTTGGCGAGATGTATTCAATCTGATCAATGCGAAACGTCCGCAGGTCATTCTTCTCCAAGCACTTCCCTATCAAATACCAATTATGATGCTTGCATACCAACCCGTACGGTTCGACTAACCTTTTTGATATCTCCTGGTTGTAAGATAGAAAGTATTCTATATAGATGACATACGACTGATTAAGAGCATGCAATATCTCTAAGAAAGTTTTACTTACTCTTTCTGTATCGATAAGAGCTTCATCCACAATGTAGACTCTTGATTCCAACTCCTTTAAAGCAATCGCCTGGAGAGAATACCTGTTTCTGGTAAGGGTGCCTATCAAGGCTTCCTTTATTTCTTGAGTCCCCAAAGTAAGGGCCGTTTCTTTTTGCTGCAACAGGCTCAGGTAAATAAACATAGCCTTCTCGGGGCTTATCGCAGGAAGATAGGTGTTATCTAATTTGTACCTGCCCTTTTCCCCCATATTTCTATCCGGTCGAACTATTCTAATGTTGAGTTCCTGCTCCAGATCACACAGGTCTCTGTATACCGTCCGTTCGGTAACATCCAGCTTTTCCGCCAATTCCCCCAGGGTGGCTCCTCCAAAAGGGGTCCTCTGGTTTAAAACGTTGATGAGTTTAGCCAGCCGGGTAGATTTATTCATAACTTTGCTGACACTCATCTTGTTTTTCCTGTTGTATTCTTTAATGGCTTCGATATTAAGAGCCTGGCCGTTGTGTTTAACCATGCCAACATCTATTGCAGCGGCTGCCGATTCAAGATAGGTAAAAAGGGTCTTTTCGTTTATGCCCAACAAACTGCAAAGTTGTTCGGTTTCTACCTCGTTGCCTTCTTTAACAGAATCAACAATCCCCTGGTAAATACGCATCTCCCGTTTCAGTCTGCTCAAGTTCTCACCTGCCCCGGAAATGCATTTTTCGTCCTCCTGATGGTGCCGCAAGCGGCATGGCCGTCATCTCAACATGAAAACTGGAAGACTCCGCTGCCTTTCTTAAGCGGTTCCTTTCAAATCGGTTATATACACGTTGCATAATTAACCGCCTCAACACTCAACGCTTATTCCTGGACCTGTAGCTGGAAAACTTCATTTCTTTTCTTAATAGAGGGCTAAATTCTCTGCTCTCGCTTACCTTATAATAGTTCGATTCAAGACTTCTAATTTCCTCCAATATTTCGTTGTCTTGACATTTCAAAAACAAATCGTCTAATTTTTCTTTTTGTGCTTTAAGCATCTGACATGCAGCATCAAAAAGTCCCTCATCAGCCTTTTTGATGGCTTCTTCCCTGATTTGAGCGGTTCGATATATCTCAATCTCTTTTATTACCTTAAAGTCCACCACCGCATCCTGTAAATCCCCGTATTTTTCGGTCACAGGCACATTAATGGCCAAATCGAGCTTAACTGATACCAGGTTGTCCTGAACGTCGTCATACCTTAAACTAATCTGCCCCAGGTCCAATCCTCCGCTATCTCCAGTTTGCACCGTAAGTTCAATAAGGACAGTTTTAATGTCGCCGCTATACATATCGGGGAGTTTAATCCGGATATCATGACCAAACTCCGGTTTATAACCAATAATCCCTATGGCTTTCACGCTTTCTGAAGGGGTAATGGTCAGTTCAAGGTTCTGGGCTGCAACGCTTAACAATCCTTGCAGTTCCTGGCGGAAGATTTCCGGCAACATGTCAGGACTGGAAATATAATAGAAGTTGCCTCCTCCAGCCTCAGCCATGTCTACCAGTAAGTCTTCCTGAAAATCCTGGCCAACCCCCAGTGTTGATATGGTTATGCCCTTACCGTTTAACCTTTTGACATGGGAAACCAATTTTTGGGGTTCGGTAATACCGCGATTGGCTAAACCATCCGTTAATAGCACTACCCGGTTTACCTGATCCCCTAACAAATTTTCTCTCACCAGCCCAGCGCCCTTGAAAAGGCCGCCGCTTAGATTAGTACAGCCGCCAGATCCAATACTTTGAATTGCTTGTATCATCTGGTCTTTGTTGATGGCCTTTTGAGCCGGTATCAATACATTTACCTCATCGTCAAATGCAACTACAGACACAGTATCGTGCGTATCCAGATGCTCCAAGGCAAATTTAACAGCCCGCTTGGTGTAGTCAAGCTTCTCTCCTGCCATTGAACCGGACCTGTCCAGAACAAAGCTTACATTGACCGGCAACCTCCCCTTAATCTGAACTGGCGGTTGCCTCAGTTGTAACATTACGTAAATCTGCTGCAGCGAATTAACCCCAAGACACCGATGGCTAAGAGAAAGGTTTAAATCCAACTTTTCAGTCATAAAAAACCACCCCCATATGTGCTTTAGTTCTAGTATGCCGGAGGTGGCTGACAATAGACTGTCAGTATGATTATCGCAAATGACAACACTTTGTCAGCAACTATAAACAAAAAAGGGATAAGTGGCGTAAGTCCTGTATTTACAAGACTTTGCCCTTATCCCTTTGCTGTTCTTTATGGACTTGAACCTTTATCCTTTTCCCTTTTTTCCTCCCAATCGGAATCCCTTTTTTCGCATGGGGAAAAGGAATAAATGAGAAATATAACCTCTCCCGGCAACGGTGAACGTTTTACTCCACGGTTACGCTCTTGGCCAAATTTCTGGGCTGGTCCACGTTGCAGCCCCTCACCACCGCCGCATAGTATGCCAACAGCTGGAGCGGGATTATGGCCAGGACAGGGCTGACAATATTTTCAATCTTCGGGATGTAAATAACATTATTGACCGTTTTCAGTATCTCGGTGTCCCCCTCATTGGCCAGCCCGATTACGTAAGCGTCGCGCGCAATCACTTCCTTGATGTTGCTCAGGGTCTTTTCGTAAGTTTTTTCCTGGAGGGCAATGGCGATAACCGGCGTTTCTTCCGTAACCAGGGCCAGGGTGCCGTGCTTGAGTTCTCCGGCCGCGTACGCTTCAGCATGGATGTAGGAAATCTCCTTTAGCTTGAGGGCCCCTTCCTGGGCGATGTTGTAGTCATAGCCCCGGCCTATGAAAAAGAGGTGCTCGCAGCCTTTGATGCTTTCGGCCAGCTTGTGCAGGCGTTCTTTTTCGTCCAGGATCTGCCGCGCCTTGCCGGGCAGTTCCAAAAGCCCGTCAAGAATCCGGGTGGCTTTCTCCTCGGGAATTGTCCCCTTGACCTGGGCCAAGTAAACGCTCAATAAGTACTGGGCAATGAGCATGGTGGTGTAAGCCTTGGTGGAGGCGACGGCGATCTCCGGACCGGCCCACAGGTAGATTGTGTAGTCCGCCTCCCGCGAGATGGAGCTTCCCACCACGTTGGTAATGGCTAAAGTGGCGGCCCCCCTGTTCTTGGCTTCCCGGAGCGCGGCCAGCGTGTCGGCCGTCTCTCCCGACTGGCTGATAAAGACGGCCAGGGTCTGTGAATCCACCAGCGGCTCACGGTAGCGAAACTCGGAGGCGATGTCCACTTCCACGGGGACCCGCAGGAAATCTTCGACCAGCGGCTTGCCGATGAGACCGGAGTGGTAGGCCGTGCCGCAGGCCACGATAAAAATCTTCTTCCATTTTTCCACCTGTTCCCTGGTAAAATTGAGCTCGTTGAACTTAACCCGCCCGTTTTGAATGCGTCCAGTCAGGGTCTTTTTAAAAGCCTCCGGCTGTTCCATAATCTCCTTGAGCATGAAATGTTCGTAACCGCCCTTTTCGGCCGCTTCCGCATCCCATTCCACATAAAACACGGGGCGCTCCACCGGGCGGTTGTCTTTATCCAGGATAACTGCCTGTTTCTCGGTGAGCAGCACCACTTCCCCGTCTTCCACCAGGTAGACGTTCCTGGTATGGTTAAGAATGGCCGGGATGTCCGAGGCGATAAAATTCTCGCTTTCTCCCAGCCCCACGATAAGCGGGCTGTCTTTCCTGGCCGCCACCAGCTTGTCGGGCTCCTTAACGGAAATCACCCCGATGGCGTAAGACCCCTGGACCTTCTCCAGCGTTTTTCGCACAGACTCAACCAGGTCGCCCTGGTAGAACTCTTCCACGAGGTGGGCAATCACTTCCGTGTCCGTTTCCGAAGCGAAGACATGCCCCCGCTCATTAATCAACCATTCTTTTAATTCCAGGTAATTCTCAATTATCCCGTTGTGCACGACGGCAAAGTCGTTGGAACAGCCCTGGTGCGGGTGAGAGTTGACGTCGCTGGGACGCCCGTGTGTTGCCCAGCGGGTATGGCCGATACCCACCTTCCCTTCCGGCATGTGTTCTTCCAGTTTCTTTTCCAGGTTGCTCAGCTTGCCTGCAGTTTTGATCACCCGGATATCATGGTTTTCAATCACCGCCACACCGGCGGAATCATAGCCCCTGTACTCAAGTTTCTTTAATCCGGATATTAAAAGAGGAGTTGCCTCCCTCGGTCCAATATAGCCAACAATCCCGCACATCTCAGCTCCGTCCTCCCTTTGTTTGACCTGTGGGGTCCTGGCGTCCGGCCCTCCTGCAGCTTCCGGGCTAATAAGACGCATTAGATGATACGCCGCAGCATGGGCGCCCGCCGGGCTTTTCAATAAATCCCCTCCGGAATACCTTCATATGCGTCAAAAACCCAGTGTTGCCTGTCCAAAACCCGATTATTCTTTCAACTTCATGACTAAACGATAATATTTTACACCACATCGCCGTCCTCATCAAGGAAAAGTCGCAGCTGCCTGCTGTCAGCTTCTTCCGCGAATATTTCCACGCGGTTTCGCCCTTTCTGCTTGGCCAGGTACATGGCCGCGTCAGCCTTTTTAATAAGATTTTCCAGGACCTCGTTTCCGTAAATCCGGCCCTTGGTCCCAAAATATGCCGCTATGCCCATGCTGACCGTAATTGTCAATGATTCTTCAGCCAGCTTGACTGGTGTTTGATAAATCTTTTTTCTTAAACGTTCAGCCAGCATCCTGGCCCCGGTCAAATCCGTATCAGGCAAAATGATGGTGAACTCTTCTCCTCCCAGCCTGGCAACAATATCGCTGATCCTGACATTGCTTTCCAGGATCCTGGCCAGGTGGATCAGCACAAGGTCGCCAATCGCGTGTCCATATGTATCGTTGACTTTTTTAAAGTAATCAATGTCCAGGAAAACAAGCGAACAGACCCTTTCTTTTCGCTGGACAAGTTCAAGCACCTGCTCGCCGCGTTTGAAAAAATACAGGCGGTTGGGAAGCCTGGTCAGCGGGTCGTACTGTGCTTCGGATTCCAGGTTCTCCATCAGCTGCTGTATTCTCTCCCCCATGGAACTGAAGGCTTCGCTCAGGAGCGCGAATTCCTCATAAACAAGCGAATCCAGCGAGAACCATGACAAAACATCTGATTTGTAATTTTCGCTGAAAACACCCACTTTCCTGGTAATTGCCGCCAGCGGGGCAACGATTTTTCCCGCCATTCGCCGGGCCAGGAAATAAGTGGACATGGTCATCGCCGCCAAAAAAACCGCCAGGAAAGGCAGCACTTTTTTTAGCCAGCCGCTCACCACTTCCCCTTTTTCAATTTCCACAACCAGCCCCCAGCCGCGCTCCGGCAGCCAGCGGTACGCCCCCAGCACCGGGACCTGCCGGTAGTTTAAATACTCCCCTGTGCCGTTTTCTCCGTTTATAACCCTATCGACACCCCTGGATCTGGCACTTAAACTGTATTTTGTCGTCCCATTCGCCAGCCCGTTGTCGGTAAGCGTTTGAGTGAACCGGGACTCTGTCAGCATCAAACCGCTTTCATTTACCAGGTAAGTTTCCCCGGTTTGACCGAAATGAAAGGATGAAACAAAGTCGTCTACTCTTGATAAACTCAACGTACCCAGAACAGCCCCCGATACCTCGTTGTCTTCGGAATAAACCGGGCTGCAGACAACCACTACGGGTTGGCCGTCTATTCTGCTGGTAAGCACTTCACTGGTGCAG
Source organism: Peptococcaceae bacterium (assembly GCA_024655825.1). Taxonomy (NCBI): domain Bacteria; kingdom Bacillati; phylum Bacillota; class Clostridia; order Eubacteriales; family Peptococcaceae; species Peptococcaceae bacterium. The sequence continues at coordinate 23,666 of JANLFJ010000035.1, forward strand.
CTTTTTCCCTCCACAGCCGCCTTGAAATAACCGCGGTCACCCACGTAGAGCAGGATATCTTCGCCTGCAGCACCAGTAACGATAAAGCCGTTCTTACCGGCAAAGTAATAAGAATCAAATTCCGCATCAACTCTTTGCTTGTATACCGCGAATGTCTCCTTGATTTCTTCCGCATCGCCGCGTCTTAGGGCGGGCAGCACGGAAAGCCTGTCTATTTCCCGCGCCCTCTCCCTGAACCAGCCGTTGATCATCATGGACTGCTGTTCACAGCTGTTTTGGAGATTAAGAAAAGCAAATTCCTTTATTGAACTGTACGAAAGGTATAAAAAAATGACCAGGCTCAACAAAACGGAAGCATAGCCGATTAACAAAAACCATTTCTGCAATACCTGGAAAAGCTTGGGTTTGCCGCGTGAAGGCACTCCTCGAACCTCCCTGGCGCTTCTCCTGCTCGATTTCAGGATGAGCAAAATTAGTGCTTGGAAAAACTATTCCAAATAGTTAATATATTATACTCCATCGGGAAAGTAAAGTAAATTCGCAAAAAAGCCCGGCCAATGCCGGGCTTTTGGTGCCATCATTTTTCCAACGGTTCAGTAAAGGTTGGTTACTCCCATCAGGAACATTACGAAAAAGGCGGCGGCCAAGCCGTACATGACGCAAGGGAAGAAGTTTCGCCTGATGATGGTTCCTTCCGCTCCTATTGTCCCCACCGTCGCGCAGACGGCCACGACGTTGTTCACGCAAATCATGTTGCCAATTGCCCCGCCCACCACCTGCAGGGTATTGATTAGGGTGTGGGAAATCCCCAGCTGGCTGGCCACATCGAACTGGAATGAAGAAAAAAGGATGTTGGAGACCGTGTTCGAGCCGGAAATAAAAGCCCCCAACACCCCGACAAAGGGCGATACCAGCGGCCAAGCGGTACCAAACATTCCGGCGGCGGCTTTGGCCATGGTCACCATCATGCTGTCCAGCTTCAGGGGGTTGAGGTTGGAATTCAGCATCAGATGAGTCATGCCCACCCCGAACAACAGGGCGATCGCGGCGCCGGAACACTTCTTGAAGGTAGCCTTCCAAGCCTTGGCAGCCTGCGCCCCCGTCATACCGTGAATGGGAATCATCAGGAGAGAAACCAGAATGAACGGGACTGTACCGGGCAAATAAAGGTACTGGAAAGCATATTTGAATTTTTCATATCCAAAAAACGGCGGTAAGGCAATCACCTGTTGAGTTATCCACCCCTTTATTCCCAGGCTGGGAACCCGGGTGACAACCAACAGCAGGGCAATGAGGACATATGGCAGCCAGGCCATGGACATGGACATCTTTAAGTTTTCTTCCCTGGCGCCGGCAGTCTCCACAGCGCTCTTCCAGTCAGCTTCCCACTTGCTGGAATCAACAAACTCCCAGGCGGTTTTTGGAGCCAGGAAGCCGGATTTGGCAGCATACAACACTACCGGCAGGCCGATCAGGGCGCCCACCAGAGAGGGGAACTCAGGACCAAACAGCCAGGCTGTTGCCATATAAGGAACAGTGAAGCAAAGGCCGGAAAAAATGGCGAAAGGAGCAGCGGCCAGGCCGTGTTTGACGGACCTGTCCTCACCGAAGAACCTAGTCAGAAAGCAGATGCCCAAAAGTGGAATAAACGTACCGCAGACAGCGTGGGTGAGGGCGACGTATTGGGTCAGACCCAGTTTGTAGACCTCGGCCGATACCGGCGCAGCGGCAGCAGTGAGATTGGCGCTAAGTGTGGACATGGCTCCAAAAATCGGTGTCCCGACACAGCCGAAGCTGACCGGCGTACTGTTGAAGATTAGGGCGACCATCGCCGCAGCGAGGGGAGGAAAGCCCAGCCCGACAAGCAGCGGACCGGCGAGCGCGGCCGGAGTGCCGAAGCCTGCCGCCCCTTCTATAAAGGCGCCGAACATCCAGCCGATGATGATGGCCTGGATGCGGCGGTCTTTCGTTACGCCCATGAAGCCGTTTTTAATTGTCGCCATGGCGCCGCTCTCGTCCAGGGTATTCATAAGCAATATCGCGCCGAAGATAATGACCAGCACGTCAAAGCCTTTCAGGGCGCCAAACAGGGATGCTCCCAAAACCGCCGCGATTTCCATTTTCCAAAAAACCAGGGCTATAACGGCGGCCAGCAACCAGCCCACGGGCACGGCCTTCTTGGCAGGCCAGTTCATACCTGCCATTAGAACGATAATAACAAGTATGGGCAAAAAGGCTAAAAAAGCCAGCATATAAATCCCTCCTTTTCGTTTTCTTCGTTTTCGTTATTGCTGCACAATCACCGCAACCCCGTCCGGGATAACGGTTACCTTGGCCCGGTCATCGCCAACCATTTTCCCGGCCATTTCCAGCGCCGCCGCCAGCGAAGGCGCCCATTTCATGTGCATGTCTTCGACCATTTCCCGCGGGGCGTCCGTCACCATGATCACCCGGTGTTTCAAGAGGACCCGGGCCAGGATTTGCGATTCCCACTGGTCGGGAACCGTTTCGCTTGCTCCGCGCCTGATGATGTCGTCCATGACCTCCCGCACTTCTTTGGCCTGGGCAAAGGTGCGGTAGAACCCCTCCCCGCCGTGCCCGTCGCTGCACTGCGAAGCCACGATAATGACCCCGCCTTCCTTGCAGGTAGCCTCGGCCGCCGTCATGCTCTTGACGGACTGGTAAATGTTCTGGTCAAGCGGGTAGCCGCCGTTGGTCGTAACGACGATTTCCGCCGGGGCGGCTTTGACCCCGGCCAGCTCGTTAACAAACCGGCAGCCTTCCTCGTGCGCCTTTTCAAAATCGCCGGCAAAAGCCTTTATCACCTTCTTCTCCGCGTTGATCACCACGTTCAGGATGAATTTCAGCCCTGCCGCCCGGGCGGCGTAAACCATATCCGCATGGATGGGATTCCCTTCGAGTATGCCGGTGCGTGATTTTTCGTGGGCGATGAACTGCGCGCAGTGATTGGCCAGGATGGTATCCTTGCTGGCGATGCCGGGAAGCACGCTTTTTCTGCCCCCGGAAAAACCGGCAAAGAAGTGGGGCTCGATGAATCCTTCCGCCGCCAGCAGGTCAGCATCCTTCACCAGCCGGTTAAGCAGCAGGGCGCCGCCGGAGGGAAGGGTCCCCAGGTTTACCATGTCTTCTTCCCGGAAGGCGTTATGTATGACAATGCGTTCATTCTCCACGATCGAATCACCGTACTTTTGCCGCAGTTCGCTTTCCGTGGTAGGCCGGTGATAACCGGTGGCTACCAGGATAGTAATCTCCGCTCCCGCATTTCCTTTCTTGACCTCTTCCAGCAAAAGCGGCATCGTGACATGACTGGGCACGGGGCGGGTGTGGTCGCTGGAGATTATCACCACCTTCTTCTTCCCTTTGGCCAGTTCACGCAGGGGCAAAGAAGCGATGGGGTTGTCAAGGGCTTTTGCCACCAGCGCCGTTTCCGTGTCTTCCGGCTGGTATTCATGGGCCCTGGACACAAGAAGTCCTGCGATCCGCTCATCCGGAATTTCCAGGCTCAAACTACCCGGACCATATGGCAGGCTCACCTTTGCCATCTCGATACACCTCCTTCCTACCTTTACATCTCGAAAATTTTTCCGGGATTCATGATGTTGTTGGGATCAAAGGCACGCTTTATCTTTCTCATCAGGTCTATTTCGTCAGGCCCGTAAAACAGGTGGATATACTTTTTCCTTTTCGAGCCGATCCCGTGCTCGCCGCTGATGGTGCCGCCGAGTTTTTTGGTGGCCTGGTAAAGTTCCAGCAGGGCTTCGTCTTCGCTCTTGTACCATTCTTCCATGGTGCTTGCCGGGTTCTTGACCAGGGTGGCGTGAAGGTTCCCGTCACCAGCATGGCCGTAAACGGGGATCTGCAGGCCGTACTTTTGGGAAATCCTCTCTATCTCCGGCATCAGGTCGGGAATGGCGGCAATGGGAACCACAATATCCTCAAGGCTCTGGTGGGGGCTGAAAACTTTAAAAGCTTCCGCGATGTTCCTCCTGACGCTCCAGACCCTCTCCTGGGTTGTCTTGTTATCGGCAACGTACACCTCGATTGCCCCTCCCTGCAAGCACAACTCGCCGATGGTCTCCGCATCGTCTTCCACCTGCCCGGCCCGGTTGCCGTCCACCTCAAGCAGAAGCATGGCCCCGCAGTTTTCGTAAGGCAGTTTTTCGTTGAGGTAACGGCAAGAAGTCTGCACGGACAGTTTATCCATAAACTCGATGGAGGTGGGTATAACCCTTCCTTTGGTCATGATCTCCGGGACCATGGCTATGGCGGTTTTGACGTCCTCAAAAAGCGCCAGCAGGTTTACCCTCACCGTGGGGAGGGGAAGAAGCTTGATCACGGCCTTGGTCACTATCCCCAGCGTTCCTTCCGAGCCGACAATGAGCTGCTTGATGTCATACCCGGTCACGTCCTTCACCAGCTTGCCGCCGAAACTGACTATCTCCCCGGTGGGCGTAACGAATTCCAGTCCCATGATATAACGCCCGGTGACCCCGTACTTTACCGCCTTGCCGCCGCCGGCGTTTTCAGCGATGTTGCCGCCAAGGTAACATGTTTCCAGGCTCATGGGGTACCCCGCAAAAAACAGCCCTCTTTCAGCAACCATGGCATTAACTTCGTTTGTAACCACGCCGGGTTCTAGAACCATCATCATGTTGTCGTAATCTATTTCCAGCACCCGGTTCATTTTTTCAAAGGAAATGACAATCCCGCCGTGTTCGGGAATGGCGCCTCCCGAAAGACCGCTGCCGGCGCCCCGCGGGGTGATTGGTATCAGTTCCCTGTTGGCAAGCCTGACAATTTCCGCAATCTCCTCCGCACTCCTTGGCGTTACCACCACTTCAGGCATGCGGGCGTACTGGCTCACCGGGGTTTCGTCGTGTGAATAGGCTTCCAGCTTTTCCTCGTCGGTAATGACATTCTTCTCGCCCACAATCGCGCCGAGCCGGGCTATGACCTCTTTGGTCACCGGGTTGTATTTCATTTTTTCACGACCTCCTTCTTCAACCTCTCGCACAGGGCAGGTACCACTGCAAAGAGATCGCCGGCGATCCCGAAATCAGCCACCTTGAAAATGGCGGCATCAGGGTCCTTATTAATAGCCACAATGGTATCCGCGGTTTTCATTCCGGCCAGGTGCTGGATAGCGCCGGAAATACCGGCGGCAATGTATAGTTTGGGGGTAACCGTTTTCCCGCTGAGCCCTACCTGGTGGGGATAAGACATCCAGCCCCGGTCGACAACCTCCCTGGAGCAGCCCACCACGCCACCCAGCAGCCCGGCAAGCCTTTTGAGGAGTTCAACGTTTTCCGCCTTTTTCAGGCCTTTGCCGCCTGAAACGATGATGTCGGCATCCTGGAGGTTGACATCTTCTCCTTCAACACGGCGAAAACCCACGCGTTCCACCCGGCCGTCGAGCCAGTCGATATTGAAATCCACCCGCACAATTTCCCCTGTTCTCCGTTCATCTCTCGCTGCCGGCCTGGTGGACCTGGGTCTAACCGTGGCCATCTGCGGCCTGTGCTCCGGCGTCTTGATTGTGGCCATAATATTGCCGCCGATAGCCGGCCTTGTTTGCAGCAGATTCCCCGTTTCCTCTTCAATATCCAGTTCGGTGCAGTCCGCAGTAAGGCCCGCCTTGACCCTCACGGCCACGTAAGGCATCAGCGTCCTGCCGCTGGAGGTGGCTCCGGCGAGTATAATTTCGGGCCTGTACTTGTTGATCAGGTTTACCAGAACATTTGCGTAATTCTCGACAATAAAGTGTTCCAGGAAAGGATGGGTTACCAGGTAAACCTTATCCGCACCGCGCAGGATCAATTCCCTGACCTCGCTTTCCTGTAGAGGGTAACCCATTAAAACCGAAATGAGTTCTGTCCCCAGTTTATCCGCCAGTTTCCTTGCCCTGGCCAGGAGTTCGAAAGATACCGTTTTCACCCTGCCCTGACCGGCTTCGGCGATAGTCCACACACTGTTATAGTTCAACTTCATCCCTCCTTACGCCAACAATTCTTTTTTTTGCAAAAACTCGACCAGCTGCTCAACGGCCTCCTGCAGGCTGTCCTCGTCCTGGGCTTTCAGCAGGACGCCCTTCCTGGCAACCTTGGGAGATTCAATTTTGACAACCCTGGTGGGCGAACCCTTTAACCCGATTCTCGTCGCCTCAATACCTATTACCCCGGCATCCCACACCGGGATGTTCTTCGCCCTGGCGGCCTTTTTCCCTCTCAGGGTGGGAAGACGGGGATCGCTTATTTCCTTTACTACCGTGAGAACAGCCGGAAGAGGAAGGCGAAGCATTTCATATCCTTCTTCCACCAGGCGCTCCACAACGATCCTGCCTTCATTAAGCTCGACAATCCTGCTGGTGTAAGTCGAGAGGGGCAAATTTAAAAATGAAGCCAAGCCGGGGCCAACCTGCCCTGTATCGCCGTCGGTCGCCCGTTCGCCGGCAAGAATAATATCAATCCTCTCAATTTTTCTGACCGCCTCGGATAACGCGTATGAAGTGGCCCACGTATCGGAACCGGAGAACTCTTTACCGCTGACCAGTATCGCCTCGTCGCACCCCATGGCCAGAGCTTCCCGCAGGGCTTTTTCCGCCGACGGAGGACCCATGGTGATGACAGTTATCTCTCCCCCGTATTTTTCTTTCAACTGGATACCCGTCTCAATGGCGTACAAATCGAGAGGGTTAATAATGCTTTCCACACCCTCCCGGATCATCGTCCCTGTCTTTTCGTCCATCTTTACATTGCTCGTTTCAGGGACCTGCTTGATCGGAATAACAATCCTCAAAACCAATCACTTCCTTCCTAATATTCGATTAGTCTAATATTATACTGGTCCGACCGCTTGGTATATAATATTCGTCATTAACCTTTATTTTCCTGCTAAGAAAAAAATTTTTTATTCCGTTTTCTCTATATTTTTCTTAATCAGGCCCTCAACATAATCAAGGTGATCCCTCATCGCCTTCATGGCTTTTTCAGAGTTTCCTTCCCGCAAGCCTTCAAAAATGCTGTAGTGCTGCCTGATAAAATTCATCATTGTTTCTCTATCGGAGACAAGTTTCGTCCTGGTGTTTTTGATGTGAAAGTCCATTGCCTGGGAAATGGCCATCATTACGTCATAAAGCACCCTGTTTTTGCTTGCCTTCGCGATCGTAAAATGAAACTTGGCGTCGGCCTTGACGCAGTGTTCCTCGTGCCCGGCGCTCTCTTCCATGATGCCGATATGCTTTTTCATCTCGGCCAGCTCTTCTTCGGTCACCCGCTCGGCAGCCAGGCGCACGCAGTCTATTTCCAGAACTCGCCTCAGCTCAAGCAGTTCCAGGGCCAGGTCGTCTTCCAGCATCAGAATGAGGGAAAGCGGCTCCAGGGCCATCCCGTTCCTGTGCTCCCGGATGAAAGTGCCCTCCCCGGGCCTGCTTTCGATCAGGCCGATCATCTCCATAACCCTGAAAGCCTCGCGGATGGAGGCCCTGCTGACATGAAACTGGCTCCTCAGTTCCCTCTCTGAAGGCAGCTTATCCCCTCTTTTGAGGCTCCCGTTGTAAATCATTTCTTTTATTTGTTCAATGACCTGCTCATACACCTTAATGTTCTTTATCGGTTTAAAGTTCTGCATCATGTTCCCTCCACCGCTGCGGTTTCCGGATCCCCCTTTTCCCTTTTCTTATCCCAGCGCCCTGCGGGCGATATCACTGCGAAACTGGCATCCCCAAAAGCTTATTTTCTTCACCGCCTGGTATGCCTTCTCCCGGGCTTCCGCAATATCGCGGCCCAGCGCCGTCACCGATAAAACCCGGCCCCCGGCTGTGACAACCCGGCCTTCCCGCAATGCGGTCCCGCTGTGGAAAACAACCGCCCCGCCGGCTTCCGCTTCCTCCAGCCCGCTGATGGGATAACCGGTTTTATATTCGCCGGGATACCCGGCGGAAGCCATTACCACTGTAATGCAGGCTTCAGGTCTCCAGTTTATTTCGACCTCGTACAACCTTTCTTCCACGCAGGCCAGGATTATCTCGCCCAGGTCCGACTCCAGCCTGGGCAGGACGACCTGCGTCTCCGGGTCGCCGAAGCGGCAGTTGAACTCCAGGACTTTGGGCCCTTCCTTCGTCAGCATCAGGCCCGGGTAAAGCACACCGCGGTAAGGACGCCCTTCTTTTTCCATGGCCTTGATGACCGGCTCCAGGATCTTTTCCCTTATTTCCCGCATAAGCGGACCTGTCCCAGCCGGCACAGGAGAATACGCGCCCATGCCGCCGGTGTTCGGACCCCTGTCGCCGTCAAAAACGCGCTTGTGGTCCTGGGCGGGAACCATGGGCACGATGGTTTTACCGTCGCAAAAGGCCAGTATGCTCAGTTCTTCGCCTTCCAGGTGCTCTTCAATCACTATTTTTTCGCCCGCTTTGCCGACGGCTTTGCCTGACAGCACCTTCTCGACGGCTTCGTCCGCCTCCCCGAGCGTCGGGCAGATCAGGACTCCCTTTCCGGCAGCCAACCCGTCGGCCTTGATTACCCAGGGACCTTTCATTTCCCGGGAAAACCTCTTGGCCTTTTCCACTTCGGTAAAAACCCCGTAGCGGGCCGTAGGAATGCCGTAGCGGCTCATCAGGTCTTTGGCAAACGCCTTGCTCCCTTCGATTTCGGCAGCCGCCCGGCTTGGGCCGAACGCTTTGACGCCCTTGGCCTCCAGCTCGTCGACCAGTCCCAGGGTAAGAGGAAGCTCCGGGCCTACCACGACAAGGTCAATCGCGTTTTGCAAGGCAAATTGGACCAAGCCCGGCACATCGTCAGCCTTCAAGGGGACACATTCGGCCAGCCGGCTTATTCCCGCATTGCCCGGAGCGCAGTAAATCGCGGATACCCTGCCGCTTTGGGCAAGTTTCCAAACCAAGGCGTGCTCGCGCCCGCCGCTTCCCACTACAAGGACTTTCACTCGCTTCACCCTCTTCACCGTTCCTCTCCCTAGCATGACTTTACGAAATAAATTTTTTTAGACCATTTTCACGTAATTTTAAGC
>JANLFJ010000036.1 GCA_024655825.1 Peptococcaceae bacterium
GGAACAGGCTGTTACCTTGACCCGAAAACTGATTGATCAGGCCAAGCAAGTGACATCAGGCAACCGAATCATTCCGGACCGAATTGTCAGCATCTTTGATCCGGAAGCTCGACCGATTAAGAAGGGCAAACTTAGCAAGCCCACAGAATTCGGGTATAAACTGCGTGTTGACGAGACAGAAACGGGAGTTATTACCGGCTATCAACTCTACCAAGGCAATCCGCCCGACGAAGCCCTTTTAATACCGGCTGTAGAACAACATATCAAGCGATTCGGTGCTCCTCCTAAGGCCGTTGCTGCAGACCGTGGTTTTTCGAGCAAGGAAAATGAGAAAGAACTGGAAAATATGGGTGTAGGGCGTGTCAGTATTCCGGTTAAAGGCAAAAGCGCAGCATGAAGGCCAGCTGTGGTTCAAGCACCTGCAACGATTTCGAGCCGGTGGCGAAGCTAGAATCAGTTTATTGAAAAGAAAGTACGGTTTGAATCTCAGCCGGTACAGGGGACTTGTCGGCTCAAGAACCTGGGTTGGTTTGGGCATTTGGGCTTATAACCTGACCAGAGCGGCTCAGTTGCTCAGGTAAGGATTAATAAAGCCAAAACTGATAGTAAAAACAGTCATTGAGATCATTAGAGAATATTAACTTGTTTCAAAAAGTGAATTTTTCAGGGGGAACTAATTAGCCTCGGCGCAATCAAAAGTGATTTCGATGGGTTGAGCCAAGCAATACGTCAACAATATTCTATGCGGGGTTAAAGGGCTATGGTAAGAAGGATTTGTCCGCGATGTGGATCGAAGAAAGTAACAAAAATTCTATATGGTATGCCTGCGATGGGTCCCGAATTAGAAGAACGGCTAAGCAAGGGAGAGATCGTACTTGGCGGGTGCTGCATCACCGGGTGCGACCCTGCGTATCACTGCAATAAGTGTAAAAAGGACTTTGGAGCGCCAACAGCTGCTCTGGAAGTCGAAACGACCTCTTTTCATTTCAGCATTGGAGGTTACTTTGATGGCTATCAGTCATTAACAGTTACAAAGACTGAAAGCGGTGCCGTAATGGTATACTTGCCCGGTCATTTTCTTGAATCGGAAACAATCGAAAAACAACTTAGCGCAGATGAATGGTTATCGTTCATACAGAGACTTTACCGCTGTTATATTGCCGACTGGAAGAAACGCTACATTGATCCACATGTTTTGGATGGAACGCAATGGGAATTGATTGTTACTTTTCTTAATGGGAAATCATTGAAAATATACGGAAGCAATAGTTACCCAATTCACTGGAGTAAATTGCTCAGAGCTATAAAAACACTTGGAGTATCCCTGAGATGAAAAATTGTATTGAATAAAGCCTTCAAGAGATGAATACGCTTTTGAAGGTTTTGTTCAATACAATTATTGTAAGTAAATCAGGCAGCAAAAAATCACATTCTTGGGCGACTTTTTCTTAGATATATCCTGATGTAAAAAGGACACCAGCTTTATCTTTTTCATACCATCAGGGCATACAGAAAGCGTCGCGAGGATTGAGCGGGTGAAAGGCTGATGAATAGAGGGTTTGGTGGACTTTAATCTTTTGCTATTTTTGGGTAACCCTTGAGTGTATAAAAAAGATATATCGTCAAGGTAATAGGGCTGCATTTAATATTGTGATAAATTTGATGTATTATTTTACGAATGAAAGGTGTATAATAATAGCAAAGAAGGAGGCGGTTATAAATGCCAAACATTAAACCCATATCAGATTTAAGAAATTACAACGAAATCCTGCGGGACATTGCCGTAGGTGAGCCAGTGTTTTTAACCAAAAATGGCAGAGGAAAATTTGCTATTGTTGATATTACTGAATATGAGAAATTAAAGGCTTCACTAAAGCTGATGTCACAGCTTGCCCAAGGAGAACTGGCCGGGAAAGAGAAAGGATGGATGACAATAGAGGAAGTGGAAGCAGAACTGGGGATTGAGGATGTATAAGCTGAAAATTTCACCTGAAGCTAAAGATGATTTAGCAGAAATTAAAGACTATGTTTCTAAAGAACTTTGCAATCCACAGGCAGCTATAAATCTTGTTTCTAAAATCACCAAAAAGATACGTGGGTTGACAGAGTATCCCGGAATAGGTGCGCCACTATCTTCCGTCCTAGATATACAAACAGATTACCGTTTCCTTGTTTGTGACAATTACTTGATATTTTACAGGTACGAAGATGGAATTGTTTTCGTGTCAAGAATCTTATACGGTAGACGGAATTATACGCGTATCCTATTCGGTGATTTGCTGGAGGATGAAGAAATATAGAATATAAAATTTTAAATGCATCGTCAGTCAGCTTGAAGCTGGCATTTTTTCATGGTTCAAAGCATACGGAAATTGCGCCATGAAGATTATTGAACTTATGAGGCATAACAGTAGTATAACAATACAAGAATTTCTGAAATTATCGGAATATCAAAGAGAAATATTGGGGCAAACATATCAGACTTAAAAAAGAAAGGGATTGTTGAGCGGATAGGTCTAAGAAATGGGTATTGGGAAGTAAGGAAAGATGGAATATAATGAGCTTTTTGAAAAATACCGGAAGCTATTGGAGGAAAATCAAAGATTAAAAAATGAAAACGAGGACTTTAGGAAAAGACTTGGATTGCCATTGCCATCACCCTATATAAAAAATGATGTTCAAGCCTCAATAGAGGTAGATGACATTCAGCTAGTTGAGGTAATCAAACCAGGACACGTAACCAATAGTAGCTCCCCGGAGGATAAAATTAACCTGTTTATGTCATTGTTTAGAGGCAGGGATGACATCTATGCAAAAAGGTGGCAAAACAAAGAGGGTAAATCGGGGTATTCTCCTGTATGTTTGAATGAGTGGGCAAGAGGAATTTGCAATAAGCCAAAGATTAAATGCTCTGAATGCGGTAATAGAAATTATGCAGTTTTGGACTTTGCAGCAATAGATAAGCATCTCAGGGGCAAAGACGTTTTTGGTGTATATCCTATGCTGCCTGACGAAACCTGTTATTTCCTAGCTATTGATTTCGATGATGAAGGCTGGGAAAAAGATATATCAGTTTTGAGAGATATCTGTGCAGGAAAAAATATTCCATTTGCAGTTGAACGTTCTCGTTCAGGGAATGGAGCACATGTATGGTTCTTTTTTGATGACAAGGTAAGTGCTGTATCGGCTAGAAAATTTGGTACAGCACTTCTTACGCACGCAATGGCTGTTACGTATCATAGAATTTGAGAATAAACGGGATACTAAGGGAAAATACGGGAAAACTCGGGAAACGTTGATATAACTGGGGTCGGGATAGTTTTATCGGTCACTTAATTCTCATTTTCTGTGAGACGATTTTAAAAAAATTCGCGGCGGCGGTTGATTTGAGGATCGGCAACTAGATGTGCAACAAAACCACATAACAAGTTGTTAACTCCTAGTAACAAAACCACAAAAAGCCTGTTAGAATCAGTGTTAGGAGAAATAACAAGGCGCTACCGAAAACCCAAAAAACGGGTACGGTAGCGCCTTGTTTGTTACCAAAAAATAACGGGAGGTTGTAAACCAAGAGGTTGTAAACTTGTAAACTTGTAAACCAGAGTGAAAGCCTTGGTATATAAGGGTTTAATGGATTTTACCACAAAAAGTAATGAACTTACAAAAACCATTAAAAAGCCAAGATCTGAATATAAAACAAGGAATAAATATGCAGTACAAATGAATATTTATGCATGGAGAATGTATATAAAGGGAAATAATTCCCACAAAGGATTTAAAATAAAAGCCATTCAACCGGCCCTAGTTTTATCGTCTTTAACTGTTACCCTAAGCCCCTTTTTATACTCCTTTAATTGGTCTTCGGTTTCAGGGATGATCATCTGATTAAGTGCATCCTTCTTAAGTGTTTCAATTACTTTTCCTATAATTGCAATATTGTCATGAATAGAAAATTTCATAGGGTCATATTTAGGATTGGCTGACTTTAAGAAAATAACATCATTTTCTTTATGGAAGTATTTAATGGTAGCCTCATCATCGATCCGAACCAGGGTGACATCGCCATTATCAACAGCCGGTTGTGGCCTAACAATCACAAGGTCCCCATCTTCTATTCCTTCGCCGATCATACTATCTCCAACAGCTTCTATTAAATAGCAATTAGTGTACTGATGATTCTTAGCTTCAACAGGAATATATCCCTGGACCATTTCATCAATTAATATGGGCTTCCCGGCAGCGGCACGGCCTATAAGTGGCAAGTATTCATATATAGTTTCTTTCACCATTGGCAGCTCTTGTTGGGCTGCTTTTTTCTTTAAAGTTGTTTCATTCTTCCAAATGAGATACCTTATGTAACTTTCAACCTCTTCTTTATCTGTTTCGGGAAGTGTTGAGATTAAGCTATAAAGTGAATCTTGCATGATCTTACTTTTACGTTCCATTCCAGTTAGTAACCAATCTGCAGATACATCAAAGAAATTACAAAGAGCAAGAAGCGCTTTAGCGGAAGGGCTAGTTTTATTATTCTCCCAATCACTGATATTACTAGAAGAAGCGCCTATTGCTTTTCCTAATTTAGCCATAGATATATCAAACTTAATCTCACGTAAATATTTTATGCGATCACCAAGGGTGTCCAAAGAAGACATAATAACCTCCTTTCACTCTGAATTAAGAATGACACTAATAAGTAAGATTAGAATTGCTAAAAAATCGGAGCATTTTCTTGACATCGTTCTGAAATCAGAGTAATATAATCTTAATGGGAAACCTTTCCGAGTGATTAAATAATATCACACCCATGGACAACCTTCCATATTAAAGAATGTCGAATCAAAGAACAACATGGAGGTGAACGGTTAATGGCCAAACAGCTGACTCCATTCGGGCTGGAAGTTAAAAAACGGCTCCTGGATCTTGGACTGAATCAAAAAGAGTTTTGCAAAGAAAACGACATCCCGATGAACCGGCTGTCTGAGGTCCTATATGGCGACAGGCTCGCGAAGAAGTACCGGGAAAAAATCGCCAAGCTGCTCGATATCAGGATGACTGCATGAGACAAATATTTAGAAAGGGGACTGCCTAAATGACTGATTACGAAAAATTAGAGAGAGAACTTGACAGCCTTCTACAAGAACAAGGGAAGAGTCTCAGCAACCTTGAGAATGAAGAAAAGCAATTACTCACCTTAGATCAGGCTATCGATGGGCTTAATACATACTTAGAAAGCGCTCAGAGAACTGAGATATCGAAGAGTTGTGATTATCCATGGAGTCAACAATCTGCTGCCACATTTTTTCAATCGCTTCAACAAAAGCAAGACCCACAGGCATAGAAGTATCAACCTTAATCCCTTCAACATTGCTTTTATCTAGAAAAGTTGATATTACTGCAAGCCTCTCAAACATAAAGAACTTTATATTTATCGGCTGTGATTTCAAGACTCTTCTCATCTGATGTTCATTAACACATTTTCTCAGTTCACTGAACACCTTATCTATATCAGGGCTTAACCGTTTTCTTTCCTCATCCACTGCCTCATGGGTTGGGAATGAAGAAGCAAACATATCAATGCTTTTTATATCGGATTTTGTATAACTGCTTTTTAACAAGTCTTTACAGGCATATGAGAGATATAAGGGTTTGAAATCCTTTTCAAACATTACAATACCACCTTTCAATATTTGTAAAAATACTTCGCCAGAAAGACTTAAAAACCTGCTCAATATTTATAAGGAAGGAGGGACAAAAAGAAGACGATGCCATCACAAAAAGAGATATGGCTGACTACCAGCCAGGCCGCTTTACTTGAAGGGATATCCAGACAAGCAGCACATAAAAAAGCCACCTCCGGTGAGGAGTGGATGGTTAAGAAAGAAAAAATCAATACCGGCTGCGGCGGTGGCGGGATGGCATACTTAATCGCATTATCTTCCCTGTCCACTCTTGCCCAGCGCCGTTGGTTTGAATCTCAGCAAACACAAGCAGAAACTAATGAACCAGATCCGGACGAAGAGACGGATTTTCTGTCGGAAAACGATAAGATTACAGCGCCCAGGATTGCCAACCTGGCTGAAATAAAAGCCCTGGTTGGTGAAGAACGCTTTACCCAGCTCCTTCAGGAAGCTGAAGAAGCAGCCAGGCCGGTGATAGAATACCTTAACCTGAGCGAAGGTGCGCAAAAAACGGCCAAAGCAATAAACATTGCAAAAAAATACGATATATCAATCAATACCCTATACCGCCGTGTTCAACTCTACAGGGGAGGAGGTGTGGCAGCACTTATGAGAAGACTTCCAAGCCTGGGGACAGGTACAATCCGCCGGGTGGTACCGGAGGAAGTGGAGCGCTTTACATATGGGGAATACCTGCAGAGAAACAAACCAAAGGCTGCCCATGTGTATAAAAAGGTCAAAAAGTTCTGCGAGCTGAACGGTTTTGAAATACCCAGCAGGGCCACCATCTACCGGGTTATAAAAGAGCTTAACGAAACTAATCCCGCCCTGGTTTGCCTGGCCAGGGAAGGCGAAGAAGAATATATGAAACGCTTCGCCGAGAAGGCTACTCGCAAAGAACCGGAGTTTGTCAACCAAGTTTGGGAGGGTGACCATCACCGGTGCGACTTCTTTATCAATTACCGTGGGCGGGCGATTCGTCCCTGGCTGACTGTCTGGCTTGACGTAGCCTCCCGTACCATCGCAGGCTGGGCTTTAAGTGTACAGGCCAACGGCAGGACCATTGCTCTGGCTCTCAGATACGGGATACTCCCTAAAAAGCTGTCAGAGATCAGCTGTACAAGCAAGGCCATGGCCGTATCCATGGCAGCTCTGGGTTGGGATATCGAAACACTGCGGCAACAAAGCGGAACCAGTCTTCCGATTATGGGCCTACCCAGGACACTATACATAGACAACGGCGAAGATTACAAGTCCAAAGTAAGGAAGGGCCTTAAATGCGAGGGTTTCGAATATTCCAAAGAGGTCCGCAGTTCTTGCGACATTCTTGGAATCAGCGCCCAGTTTTGCACCAAATATTCACCCTGGGCCAAGGGTCACTGCGAGCGCTGGTTCGGCACGATGACGGACCAGTTTTCCAGGTACCTTCCCGGATATTGCGGCAAGGATAACAAACACCGGCCGGAAGGTCTGGACGAACAAGCCATGGCTGAACGGGACGACCTGTTGGATTTGGAAGAAGCCAGCTTGCTTCTGGAAGTATACATCAATGAATACCACAACACCGTCCACAGCACCTTGGGCATGACCCCGCTCGAAAAATACCGAATGACTCCCAAGGTACGGGAAGGCATACCGGATGAGCGCACCCTTGACATCTGCCTGATGGATGTGGAAAGAGCCAAGATTATGGCTTCCGGCATCCAGAGGTTTGGCACCAAGAACAAGCGGCGCTGGTACAGCCATCCTGAACTGGAGAAATACGTAGGACAGAACGTAGTTATCAGGTTTGACCCCAACAGGATCGGAGAGCTGCTGGTCTTCAATACTAAAAACGGTTGCTATATCTGTACCGCTACCAACAAGGAGCTTATGGATTGGCAGGCATCCCAGGACGACATTCGTGAATTCCAAAAAAGACGGGCATCAAGGAAGAAGCAGGTTAAGGAAATCTGGCGCGGTTATCAGCAGTCCACCCTGGAAACAGTCGTGGCTGAGCGCCAAGAGGCAGGCCCGGCTATGGTCACCGGTGAGACAGCTTCCGGTGCTAAGGGCATAAAAATGATTACCGGGATGGAACAAGCCGCCAAAGGTCATAACAAGTCTGCAGCGGCGAAAAAACAAAAACCTGCCGTGAACAGCAGATTTGATGAGTACATCATTCAGCAAGCTGGAAACCAATATTAAAAAGGAGGCATATCTCATGGCAACTGTGGAGAAGGACATTGTAGGAGTATGGTCCAAAGAAAGGACCCTCCTCGCTAAAATGGTTAAGGAAGAGGGTACCAAGGTGACTGATGTGGCCAAAGACCTCGGCAAGTCACACAGCCTCATCAGCCTCTACGTTAATGGGAAATATCCCAGTAACGACCTGTTTGAGTCCTCTGTAAGAGAGTATCTCATTAAAATCGGAAAATGGGAAGAGGAAATTATTGATAAACCGAACCCGACTCTTTTCCCGGAAGACGGTTGGATGACCAATGCAAAAGATATTCCAATGGTCTATACCAAGGATTTGCAAAGGGTCTGGGGTGTCTGCAGGGTTTGCTTCGAGAACAGGGAGTTCGGCATGATAACCGGGGATCCTGGTACCGGCAAAACCTACGCCATAGATAAATTTCAAACAGAAATGCACTCCCGCCCGGCCGTGGTTATAACCTGCGACGAGACAAGCACCATCAAGAGCTTGCTGATAGACACGGCTGAGGCATTGGAACTTGAAACAAAAGGTGCATCCTCAACGCTCATGAGAAGAATCGTTAAAGAATTACAAAAGAAGCCCAGGCTCCTGGTCTTTGATGAGGCCGACCTTTTGAGAAAACCTGCCATATATGAAACCATCCGGGCCATTCATGACAAGGCCAAGGTCGGAGTGGTCCTCTGCGGTAACCACTCTCTGGCAGAAAAGATCTTGCTTTATGCCGAGGACAGGCCGGAAATGGCCCGCATACGCGACAGAATCGGCTGGTCAAAACGGCTGGTGGGCATAAACGAAGAAGAGGCTTTAAGCTTCCTGGAAAAGATTAACCTGACCGCCGGTGCCAGGGCAGCCCTTGTCAACATCGGACGCAAGCGCGGCATCAGGCAACTGGTCAAAGCCCTTGGTCGGCTCCTGGATGTTACCAGAGGCGAGCAGATAACTGAAGACCTTGTGGACGACCTCGGACAGATTGTACTCAGCTTTAATGCCTAAATATAAGCCCGGAGGATGATAAAGATGGATAAATTGCAAAAGAAGCTAAGAGCGGAATGCCGCCGAGAAGGGTGTAAAAACGCTATGTATGGCCGCTGCAGAGTCTACTGGGGGAAAAGATGCAACAGGCTGGGCGGAAGGAAAATACCTCGGTTAATCTCCAAGCATGACTTTATGGGGATTGACGGCCAGATACCAGTAAACTAAGTCCCTTCTTATACATAGCCCAGGAAACGACTAACTCCTGGGCACTTTTTAAGGAATATTCTAAGTGTGAAAAAACAGATTGGAGGTAACGAAATAATGTCGCGAAGTATTGTATCTAGGAGCCCTGTTCCCAAAGATCTGCGGACTGCGGGGCCATGCGGTAAAGTTGAATACTATTGGGATCTAAACAGCTTCAGTTGGTACGGTGAAGAAACCGTAAAAAGAAAAGACCCGTTCCTGAGTGTCAATACCCAAGGAAGGATCACTATCTCCGACGAGGCAGCCAAATTGATGGAGATTAATCCTAGCGATACAGTGAAAATCGGAGTAAACAAATACTTCCTTGCTGTCAGAAAACTTGATTCCGGGCTTGCGGTTAAGCCGGTCAAAGCTAAAAAATCTAAGGCGGTATTTATTATCGCCAGAAAAATAGCTCAAGAAATTTTAAATAATGGCTGGACTCTCCCTTGCAAAGTTCCTTGTGTACTAGACGAAAAGAATAAGATGTTGGTAGCCAAGAAACCTGCATCAGTAGGCTAGGATGCTCATGGTTAAAAGAGTCCTTTTCCTCTCTCTCCTCCTGCTATTGATCTGGTCAATATCTAAACCCGGTACCGTAAACAGCACATCCCAAATTGAAACAGCACAAAAAGCCGACGTGGCACTGCAATGGAGCACCTTTGAAGTTACAGCATATACACTGAGGGCCAAGGAATGCGGGAAGCCTCCGGGGCATCCGGATTACGGACGTACGGCCAGCGGCAAAATGGCCCAGGTTGGGGTTACCGTGGCAGCCGGTCCAGAGATACCGCTAGGGACAAAGATCTATCTTCCGGACCTCAAATACATAAACGG
Organism: Peptococcaceae bacterium; assembly: GCA_024655825.1. Lineage (NCBI taxonomy): Bacteria > Bacillati > Bacillota > Clostridia > Eubacteriales > Peptococcaceae > Peptococcaceae bacterium. The sequence continues at coordinate 9,934 of JANLFJ010000036.1, forward strand.
CACCGGGGTCTTCATAGTGCAGGAACGTGGCGGGTTGGTCGGAGAGAGATGTCTTGATGTCTATTTTGGAGCCCCGGCAATAAATCCAGCGGTAATAAAACGAGCTTTGGAATTTGGCCGCCAGCAGCTGCAAGGAATACTTCTCAATTAAAATGCGTAACAAGGGGGAGGACCAAAATGGTAAAAGATTGCTACCAATGCCGGTATTTCCAGGGCATATCGCATGTACATCCAGACAGCTATTCAGCTCAGCAAGAAGGCATACCAGCCGGTTGGTACATATGCTGCGCGCGCAGTGATACAAGCCTAGTCATAGTTGACGGGGCAGCCGACCCCGGCGGTCCGCCCTGGGCGAATTTCCAACTGTTGAAGAGGTTCATGCAGTTGAACGGGCACCTACAAATTGAGTGCCCACGCAGTAGTACGACAAGGGGCACAAAGGTGGCAAAACCAGAACAAATGGCACTGTTTACCTAGGCGAAGTTTATTGGTGAAATGATGGTTGAGGTTAATAGTTTGGGAATGCATATCCAAACTGATTAAAAAGGAGTTGATATTTATGACACCTAAATGGATCGCTGATATTTGTAATGCCGATTTGGCAACAAAGAGCAAAGCATATGCGATGATGAGGAAGATAACCCGTATAAGTGATGTCCTCGAATACTGTGTAGATGAGACCATAGATACTAAAAAAGGGGGCTTAAAAAATGGCCAGAGTCAGGATTGAAAACGAACCTGTTTTAAAATCCTGGGATGATGTGAACATCACCCTCAAGGAAATTGGCGAGCTGGAGCTGGCGAAAGAAAAGATCGAAGCCGATATGAACCAGAAGATATCGGATCTGAAGTTGGAAGCAGAATTTGCCGCCAAGCCGATCATTGAAAGAATGGGAAAACTGGCGAATGATATTAAAGAGTTTGTCGAGCTGCACCGGGCAGATATCAAGGGTAAAACAATGGTCCTCAATTTTGGCAAGACCGGGTTCCGAAAGAGTACAAAGATAATCATTAAAAGCGTCAAAACCGTCATTGCTAATCTTAAGGCCAGAAAAATGACAGATTGTATCAATACGAAAGAATCTGTCAATAAAGAACGTCTCGGCGAGTATCCGGATGAAATTATTGCTGCAGTAGGCGCCGGGAAAAAAGTCGAAGATGTCTTCTGGTATGAAGTAGACCGGGAGAAACTTCTCGGATGAGTACCAAGAAAACAGCTTTCACTGATCAGGAAAAAGAACTGGTTGGGTATTTCAAGGTCCAGCTAAAGTCGCGGGGAATTAACAAATTCCCCCGCGACTGGCACCTGAAGCAGCTCTCCACCGCCAGGGATATGCTGGCCGGATCCACAGCCCCGACATTGGAACAATGGAAAGCATGTATTGACTGGGCCTTTTGTGACCGGTACTGGAAAGACAAAGTTGATCACCTCGCCAGAATTCTGGCTCTTTGGCCCCAATTCGTCTTAAAAGGGGGTATCCCCGCTGGAAGAGATAACCGACATACTGGAAAGAATCAATCCGAACAAGAATCAATCCGCAGCCGATACATTAACGGAAAAACCGGACAAGTGCCCATATAACGAATGCGATGGCACCGGCCGGATACTCAAAGATAACAACGGGACATTAATACTTAGTCACTGCCGGTGCATCGAATACCGGCGCTCCCAGCAGAACATCACAAGACTCTTTGAAAGTGCACAGATACCCAGGCGATACCTGGAAAAGACCTTTGCTGCCTTTGAGCAGGAGCTGCAACCGGTAGCCTGGAAAACAGCCTGCCGTTATGTTGAAAGATTCAGCACTATCAGGAACGGCTTCAAGAACAGCCTATGGTTTACCGGCACAAAGGGCACGGGGAAATCGCACCTGGCATATGCAATCACTAACGAACTCTTGAAGCAGCAGTACACGGTTATAACCGTGGTGGTGCCCGACCTTCTAGATATGCTCCGGCCCAAGGCGGATAAAACAAAAACCCTGGCTGAGGAACGGATGCAGGCCATAAGGACAGCCGACCTGGTCATCCTGGATGACCTTGGAGCAGAAAAAGACAGCGAATGGGCTGCAGAACGGATTTACCTTATTCTCAACAATAGATACAACGAACAAAAACCGGTGGTTGTAACCTCCAACCCACTGCCGGATGAACTGGAGAAAATTTCTCAGCAGTGGGAGCGAATAGTCTCTCGGCTCCATGAAATGTGCTATATCATCACCATGGACGGCCCCGACTACAGGAAAGGTGGTATGCCAAATGGGTAAAACCAAGGAAATCTCTCCTGGACAAATTAAGAAGTTATGGGCATCCGCACGGGAGAATGGACTTGAAGAAGACGACCTTCGGCAGCTAATAAAAAATCTCACAGGTAGTGAGAAAATATCCACGATGACCAGTGACCAGGCAGTAAGGGTTATAGACATTCTCACAGGAAAAACAGAATATCGTCCGGGTTTTGCCTCAAAAGAACAGCTCTGGAAGATTAAACAACTTGCAACGGAGCTGGGCTGGGGCGACAACCCCAAACGGCTCAGGGGGTTTATTAAAAAGTATGCCGGTGTCGAGAACATGAAATGGCTGCGGGAACGTCAGGCATCAAACATTATTGAGGGGCTCAAAAAAATACAGCAGCGTCAAAACCAAAAAACGGGGGAAAATAGTCATTAACAAGCGCTGCTGAATAATTAAAGGTGGTGAGGATTTTGTCGTTAATAATTGAGCAATGGATGAAAGAGATTGACGAGAAAGACCTTCCAGAACAATACCGAATAATTTGTGGGTTGATTGGGAAAGAAAACACCCTTATCCTGGCTTCAAAGTACCAGGGGCTGCACATCTACTTGCCCAAGCTGGATGAAGCTTTACAAAAAGCCAGGGATAGGAAAATCAGGGCCGAATACAACCGATATAATCTCAAAGAGCTTGCTATTAAATACGGCCTGACTGAATATTGGATAAGAAAAATATTGGCTCAGACGGAGTCGGAAAATCAAATTACCCTCCTAGATTTTATTAACGAAGGATAAAAGTACTTTCACAAATTGTTCGAGCTTTAAGACATCAAAAATAACAAGATACAATTCCAGTAGATTGAATCTGCTGGAATTTTTGTTTTTCGGAGGAGGTATTTGGAATGTGGGACCATGTTTATGCCGAAGCCCTGAAAGCCCTGGAGGTAATCTTGATAGCCCTCATTTCCCTGGGCTGCGCCTATGCCACACTGTACATCAACAGGCTGGCCGCGGTAGCCAAGGCTGAGGCGGCAGCTATCAAGGACAGTGCCCAACAGGAGCTGGCATCACAAGCCATTGACATGTACAAGGATCTGGTTACCACAGTAGTCGGAAGAATTGAGGAAACTGTGGCCAAGCAGATTAGGATTGCTGTCAAAGAAGGGGTCAAAAACCGACAAGATTTGGTTGCTCTTAGCAGAGCCGCCTATGATGAAATTATGGCTACTGTAGAGCCGGCCCTGGTCGAGACAATCAAAACCCAAATTAAAGACATTGAGACATACACCTTTGGGTTGATTGAAAATGCAGTGGTACAAGTTAAAGCAAGGAGCGGGAGCGGAACCGAATGAATTCTATCTGGCTGTGGATTATCCAAACCTTAACCCTGCTGGCTATAGGCGCAATAGCCTATTTCCTCAAAGACATCAAAAAAACCATCGATGAAAGGCTGGCCAAGAATGAAGGCCGGATTGAAGCTCTGGAAAAAGAGGTAAGTAATCTAAAATCTGACCTGCCTTTCGTATACGTCCTGCGGGAAGATTTCATTCGGGCCATGGCAAACGTGGAGAAGAAGCTTGATGATATCTACAAGCTGCTATTAGTTAACGGAAAGGGGAGTCAATGATGGAACAAAGCAAAGATTTTAATAAAATGCGTGCTATTGAAAACCAGCTGGTCCGTGGTTTCATTCTAAAGCTTCTGGAAATCACCCATCCCCAGCCTACTCCCAGCAACGCCATAGCCATGGCCCTGATTGAAAACGGCCTGGTTGTTAACCCGGATATCTCACGCTTTGTCTCATATCTCCAGGAAAAAGGATATATCGAGACGGTGGATATCAAGCTCAAGTCCCTGCGCTTTGATGGGGTGATGCTCAAATTGACGCCCCAGGGCGTAGACTTGCTGGAAGGTACCTTGGAGGATCCAGGAGTTGATATCTGATGGGAGAACAACGCGAAAGGGTCAGAATCAAATCCAGGGTTGATGAGCTGCCGGAAGATATCAGGCAAGTGTTGGATGAAAAAATAAACGATGTCACCGTATCCTACCAGGAAATAGCCGACCAAATCACAAAGATGGGTTACCCCATCAGCAAATCCAGTATCGGCAGGTATGCCATGAAGCAAAACGCAGCAGCCATGAGACTTAAAGAGGCATACGAAAAGACGCGGATGCTGGTTAACAGCATTAAGGAAAACCGGGATATTGATTCTTCAGAAGTGGCTACTGCCATTCTTATGGATGCCTTGACCCAAAGGATCGCCACCGCTGAAGAAGAGTTCGACAACATGCCCCTGGATAAGGCTGGCCGCCTGATCGCTTCCCTTCAGCGCAGCATCGTATACAAAGAGAAGTTTAAGCTGGAGTATGAAAAAGGTGTCGGTGACGCCTTTGAAATGTTTAAGAAAGAGATTCCGGAGGCTATCAAAAACGACCCGGAACTGTTGCAGGAGATGACCAGAATAATCAACATTGCCAAAGATAAGGTGCTGAAAAACAATGCTTGATTTTGGACTGTACGAACAGTTTGCCGGGCAAAGGGAACAGCCCTTCGAGGATTACTGTCGCAAACACATCGTACTGGATGACAAATCGCCCTACCACGTCACAAGCCGCCCTTTCATGAAAGAGATCCTGGATGCGGCTTTTACTCACCCGCACCTGACTATTTCCAAAGGTGCACAGACGGGCTTCAGTACCTTTTTCCTGGCCAGCTCTTTTTACCTGGTGGACGTCATGGCCGCTAACGTTATCTATTACCTTCCCACAGATAAGATGGCCAACCGGTTCGGGCAGACTCGCTTTGACCCGTATGTGCAGCGGAGCCCTTATTTAGAATCCCGGATGATGGGCACAGACCAGGCGGGCCTTAAACAGATCGGCACCCACTTCTTTTACATGCTTGGTCTGGTTTCCAAAACAGGAGCCATTTCCATTCCGGCTGATGCCATACTTTTCGATGAGGTTGCCCTGATTAACCGGGAAAACATGGACCTGGCCCAAGACCGGATACTCGCCTCCAAGCTTGGCTGGCAGCGCTACTTCTCTACTCCTCTATTTGAAGAGGACGGCATCGATGAGCTGTATCGGGAAAGCGATATGCGCAAGTGGGTGGTCACCTGCCAGGGCTGCAATAAGGAATCTATCGTAGAAGAAGACTTTCCGGAAAACATTTGGTCTCAAAACGGCAATGTCATCCTGGTATGTGTTAAATGCGGTAAGCCCCTAGATGTAGCCAGGGGGCGCTGGGTGGCTGAACACCCCGACAGGATAAACCGCTGCGGCTTCCGGGTACCGCAGCTGATTATACTTGATACCAGGCTGGATTTAATTTGGGATCGCTGGATAAAGTCCGAAGGCAAACCATCCAAACGGGCCAGGGTGAAACGTTCCGCCCTAGGGATTGCCGACAGCGGCAACATGCAGCCGGTGACCGGCAAAGTCCTCGAGATTGTTGAGGCAGCCGGTGACTACTACTTCCAGGATGGCTCAGACGAGATCTGCGGCATAGGCATCGACATGGGCGACCGGGCGCATATAGCTGTGGCTGCCCCCTTGGGAGAAGGGTTTAAAATCATAGCCGCCTGGCACGTTGACGTGGAAGAACTGCTGGAGATGATCCCGAGACTGGAAAAAGCATATAACGTTGGCGCCCTTGTTATAGACGCCATGCCGTATAAAACCGAATCAAAGCGTGTGGTTAGGGCGCTGCAGAAGGCTATCGGATATATTCAATACTTCAAATCGGTCTTCAAAGAAACAACTGAAGGCGAAGACGAAAAAGAAGTCCGTGTCGTCCAGGTTGACCGGGACGAATCCCTGGATGAGACCACCTCCTTCTTTGTGACCAACCCTCCCCAAGCTCTGCTCTTTAAGCCACGGGATACACAAGAAGAAATGGTACTGGATGAGGTTAAGAGGCACTTAAAAAAATTAGTCAAGGAAGAAATAGTGGGTCCGGACGGGCAAAAGCGAATCAGCTACAAGAGGAACGTTGACAATCACTTCGGCATGGCTATCAACTCGGCCAGGATTGCTCTTGACCTGGCCCTGGGATTTAACCGGCTATCCGGACCTATTGAATATACCTCCCTGGCCAAGCGGAGATTCGCACGAAAGGGGGCATTCTAAATGGGTGTTATCTACGGCCCTGACGGCAAAGAATTGAAAATAAACAAAGCCCAGGAGAAGCCAATCCTGGATAGGGAAATCGCCGTGGTATCGGTGCGTGATAAATGGTCAAGCTATCCCTCTCAAGGGCTGAACCCTCAGAGGCTGGCTGCAATCTTCAAGGAAGCCGATGCCGGGGACATCTTCAGGCAGTCAGAGCTTTTTGAGGAAATGGAAGAAAAAGACCCCCACCTCTTTTCCGTCCTGCAGACCCGGAAGAATTCAGTCCTGGGCTTGGACTGGGAGATCATGGCCTACAGTGATGAAGCCCAGGATAAGAAGGTTGCCGAGTTTATCCAGTCGGCTTTTGAGTTCGAAGGTTTAGAGGATGCCATGCTCGATCTTCTGGATGCCATAGGAAAAGGCTTCGCTGCAACGGAAATCATGTGGACCATTAAAGACGGTAAGGTTTTAGTGGACAAACTTCTGTGGCGGCATCAGAAGAAATTCACCTATGACGACCTGGACAACTTGAAGGTATTAACAGCCGAAAATCCGGTCAGAGGCGAAGACCTCCCGCCTTTCAAGTTTGTGGTCCATAAGTACAAAGCCAGAAGCGGCTATCCTTCCAGGGCCGGAATCCTAAGGGTCTGCGCCTGGATGTATCTCTTCAAGAACTATAGCATCAAGGATTGGGTCACCTTTGCCGAGGTTTATGGAATGCCGCTTAGGTTAGGCAAACATGAGCCAAACGCCACCCAGGAAGTCAAGGATGCACTTATTCAAGCAATTCAGTCCTTGGGCACCGATGCGGCCGGCATCATCTCTAAGAACACGGAAATTGAGTTTGTCTCAGCCATCCGGGGGACAAGCGATGTTTACAGAACATTGATTAACTTCTGTAATGCGGAGATCTCCAAGGCCGTCTTAGGCCAGACGCTAACTACCGAAGTCGGTGACCGGGGAAGCTATGCGGTCTCAAAAACCCATAACGAGGTTCGCCAGGATCTGAAAGAAGCTGACTGCAAAGCCCTGGCCGAAACCCTGCGTAAACACCTGATTCACCCCCTGGTCTATTACAATTACGGACCCCAGGCTGCAGCCAGGCTCCCATGGTTCAAGTTCCATTTTGAGGAACCGGAAGACCTGGCGGAAACAGCCAAGACATACAGTATTCTGGTCGGAGAAATTGGGCTGCCGGTCTCAAAGGACCATCTCTATGAGAAATTTGGCATCCCCAAGCCAACGGCAAATGAAGAGGTAGTAGTTCCTCCAAGTTATCAGCAGTTGCCGTTGAAGGCACCGTTAAAACAAAGATATGCTCTGTCGGATAAACCACCGCGCAGGCCGCAACGGGCAGTGGATAAACTTGCGGATATCTGCGTAGCCGCAGGAATCAGCCCCTTGGATGAAATGATCGGGCCAGTTATGAACCTCATCCTTCAAGCAAGCTCCCTGGAAGAGCTGCGCGACACCCTCATAGACACCTACGCTGGGATGGACACGGCAGAGCTGGAGGAACTGATCGCCAGAGCCCTTTTTATAGCAGATTTGTATGGCAGGTGGACAGTAAATGGCGGAATTTAAACTGGAGCCCCTGCCTTTTGAAGAAGCCATAGAATTCTTTAAAAACAAGCTCCCTCTTACTCCCCAAGATTATGACCGATTATCCTTTGAAGCCAGGACCAAAGCCTTTACCATTTCCGGTGTTGCTGCTCTGGATGTCCTCCATGATATCTACCAGGAGCTTTTGAAAGCCTTGGAAACGGGTGCCACCATAGAGGACTTCCGCAAGAACGCCAACACCATCCTGGAGAAAAAAGGCTGGCGAGGGCTGACCCCCTACCGCACCGACAACATCTTCCGGACAAATATTCAAACAGCATATAACGTAGGCCGGTACCGGCAGATGACAGATCCTAACGTGCTGAAGATGCGGCCTTACTGGAGGTATGATGCCGTGGATGACCAGAAGACAAGACCTTCCCACCGGGCTCTGGACAACAAGGTATACCCAGCCGATCATCCTTTTTGGGATACCTGGTATCCGCCTAATGGCTTTAGATGCCGTTGCTCGGTGGAAAGCCTGACAGAATCCCAGGTAAAGCGGCGCAGCCTGGAGGTATCAACAGATATTCCCCAGTATGTCACCCCGCCAGACACTAAACTTCCAATCCCTCTTAACCCTGATCCAGGCTTTGCTCATAACCCGGCCAAAGTGGAATGGCAGCCGGATCTTAAGAAATATCCTGCAGCTTTTCGGAAGGCATACGAGGCGAGAGCCCGGAAAGGTGGTGACGCATAAAGCGTTAACAGGGTCTAACACTTGATATTACTGGGCTTTAGCCAAGTCGAAAACATCAAGAAACGGAGTTGATAACAATGCGACTTCGCTGGTGAAAAACCATACCCTTCTCAAAGGCGTATAATTCGCTTCTGACGGGAGCAAGATTCTGAACAAGGTTGTCCCTCACAATCGAGTTGTTAATTAAAAATAACAGGGATTAACACGGTTATAACAGGCTCTAACAACAAAGGTGGTGAGAACTTGAAAAAAGACCTTATCAGATTCCCAATCCGGCCTGGAATGTTACCCCTCTTTCTCTCGGCTATCGAAGTTGGCAAGGCTCCTGATGAAATCCAGCTGCTTCCTTATGGAATGGTGAACTCAAAACATGGTCCTATTCTGAATGATGAAATAGCCATGCAGGAAATCATCAGCCTTTTTAACTCCCAGGTCAATGAGATGGTCATTGATTACGAACACCAGACTCTTTACGGGGGTGAAGCTCCGGCAGCCGGTTGGATCACCGAAATGATCAACAAAGGTGAACAAGGACTCTGGGCAAAGGTAACCTGGACAGAGCGGGCCAAGCAGTACATTGAGAACAAGGAATACAGGTACTTATCCCCTGTGGTATGGGTAAGACAGTCAGATGGCCGGGCGATTGAGATACAAACCTGTGCCCTGACCAACATGCCTGCTATTGACGGCATGGTGCCTCTGATTAATACGGCGAACAACCGGCCCTTTGCCTGGGTACCGCCGGAACACTTACAAAATAGGAATAACGAAAAAGGAGCTGATCACGTGAAGTTTCTATTGGCACTGAAAACCAAACTCGGTTTACCCGAAGCGGCCACTGAGGAAGAAGTCCTGGGAGCAGTGGAAAAACTGCAGAACCAGGAGAAAACCCTGGTGGCTAACAAAGAGGTCTTAAGCCTCTTGGAGCTGAATGAAAACGCCTCCCTGGATGAGACCAAAGGGAAAATTATCGCCCTGAAAAACCCTGCCGGTTACGTCTCCAGGGAAGAGTACAACAAGCTTAAAGAGCGCTTGGATTCCAAGGACCGGGATGAACTGGTGCAGCTGGCGCTCAGCCAGGGCAAGATTACCCCGGCCCAGAAGCAGTGGGCTGAACAAATCGCCCTGAAGGATCCTGCGGGATTCAAGTCTTTCCTGGAAACTGCCCCTGTGGTGGTCCCCCTTTCCCAACTGCCTTTGGTTCCTGATAACAAAAAGAAACCCGAGGTAAATTCCGAGGTGCAGCTTTCCATCAACAAGCAGCTGGGCATTTCCCAAGAACTGGTTGATAAGTATAACCAGGAACAGTAGTTTCCACTATTTGCTGAGACAAAACATTAGCGATGAAAAGGAGTGATTCAACGAATGACTGCCCTGACCAAAGACAGAAACACCCCCAAGAAACCGGGGCATAAGAAGGCAATTCCGGTAGCCGCCAATGCGAAGATTTACGCCGGGAGCATGGTTTGCTCCAATGCCAACGGCTATGCCGTCCCTGGAACAGATACGGCGGGCTTGAAATTCGAGGGCATTGCTCAGGAGTACGTCGATAATACCGGAGGAACTGATGGGGCCAAGACTATCGAAGTTGAGCAGCCGGTCATCGTCCAGATGGCTGCAGCCGGGATGACCCAGGCCGACAGAGGCAAGCCGGCATTTATCGCCGATGATCAAACCGTAGCCCTTTCCACCACCAACGCTGTGAGCTGCGGGATTATCCGCGAAGTGGAGTCTTCTACGAAAGTATGGTTGGATACTTTCTACCTCCATCATGCCCAGGCTCAGGCTGCCATAGCTGCTGATGATGCTGCCCAGGCTGCCGGGGCTAACCCTACCAAGGCTGAATATGATGCTGCAGTTGCTCTCATCAATGAGACCAAAAGCGTGGTCAATGGCCTGCTTACCAAACTAAAAAATGCCCGGATTATGGGGTCCTAAACCCTAAACCAGGCTGAAGAAAAGGAGCTGAAATAAATGCTTGTAAACTCTGAATCTTTACGTGGTATGTACAGGAGCTTCCGGGCCATCTCCCTTGATGCCCTGGGTGCTGCCAAGCCCCAATGGTCTAAAGTGGCCATGGAAGTCCCCTCAACCAACAAAGGAAATGACTACGGCTGGCTGGGCAAGCTGCCCCGTGTCCGGGAGTGGATCGGCGACAGGGTGATCCAGAACCTGGCCGCCCATGGCTTTACGATCCTCAACAAAGACTGGGAGCTGACCATTGGGGTTAGCAGGAATGATGTGGAAGATGACAACCTGGGAGTATATAACCCCCTCTTCCAGAGCATGGGCAACGAGATGGCTATGCATCCTGATGAACTGGTCTTCGGACTGCTGGCCGCAGGCTTCACTTCCCTCTGCTATGACGGCCAGTACTTCTTTGACAGCGACCATGAAGTTAACGGCCAATCCGTAAGCAACGTCACCGACCTGGTGCTATCCGCAACCTCTTACGGCGCTGCCAGGACTGCTATGCAATCATTGACCGATGAACATGGCAAGTCTCTGCGGATTACGCCTAATCTGTTAGTGGTACCGCCTCAATTGGAGGACAAAGGCAAAGAGATCCTGCTTAAAGAACGGCTGGCCAATGGTGAGGATAATATCTACTATAAGTCTGCTGAACTTCTGGCTGCCCCGGAACTGGCGGCCTACCCCACTTACTGGTTCCTGTTGGACACCACAAAACCCATTAAGCCTCTAATCTTCCAGCAACGCCAGAAGCCCAACTTTGTGGCTAAGGACAACCCTGAAGACGACAATGTCTTCATGAAGAAAGAGTTCCTCTATGGTATAGATGCCAGGCATAATGCAGGTTACGGCCTCTGGCAGCTGGCCTATGGTTCCACCGGCACCAATACCGGCTCCTAGGAGGGATAACTGATGGCTGTTAAGATAATCTCAAAGATGGCCGGATTCCGGCGGTGTGGGATTACCCATCCCGCCGGGCCTACCGTTTATCCGGACGGAACCTTTGACGAAAAGCAGCTGGCTATCCTGCAGGCAGAACCGATGCTGATTGTAGAGGTTATTCCGGAAGAGCCCGAGGGAGATCTCCTTGAGGGAAACCTGGATCCGGCCCAGCTGGAGACCATGAAATTTGATGATCTGAAAAAGCTGGCTCAGGAGATGGGACTGGAAATACCGGCGAGGCCGTCAAAAGCTATACTCATTGAGTTGATTGCTGCGCAAACGGTGTTTGCTCCCAAGGACAAAGTGACGGATCAAGAGCCAGGAGATGAGCAGTAATGTACTGCACAGTCCAGGACATCATTGACAGGATTTCCGAAGACGTCCTGATCCGGCTCACCGATGATGACGGCACCGGCCTTGTCAACGAGGGGAAAGTCACCAGTGCAATTGAAGAGGCCGAGGGTGAAATTGATTCCTACTGCCAGGCACGCTATACCCTCCCCTTCAATCCGGTGCCCAAGGTTATCAAGAAAATTGCCGTGGACCTGGTTGTCTATACCTTGTTCGCCAGGCGTGGCCTTAACCCGGACGACAACGCCGACCAGATTGTCATCCAGCAGCGCAAAGACGCCATCAAATTCCTGGAAAACCTGGCCCGCGGGCTGGTCACCATCGGCCCGGTCCAGCAGGAGACTAAACCCCCGGAAAACGAAGTGCAGTTTACTGCTCCACCCAGGGTCTTTTCCAGGGAATCCATGAACGGGTATTAGATGAGCGGAGTAAAACTGTTCGGCGACTGGTCCAAATTTGACAAGGCCATGCACCGCCTGGTCAGGTTCAACTTTCTGGCCTTGCATAAAAACATCGGTGAGCAGCTGGTCTCCAGCACTAAAAACAGATTCCGGCAGCAGATCGGTCCGGATAAAAAACCTTGGGCCAAGTCCTTCCGGGCTGCTGTGGAAAAGGGCAAAACCCTGATGGACAGCAGGGACCTGTTTAACTCCTTAACTTACAAAGCCGCGCCAGACCGGGTTGACGTGGGCACCAATAAAATCTACGCAGCCACGCACCAGGAAGGTGCGATCATAAAAGCCAGGCGCACCAAGTTTCTTAAGTTCAAAATCGGCAATTCTTTCGTTCTGAAAAGAAAAGTCAAGATCCCGGCTCGCCCCTTTTTAGGCATCAATGATGATGATTATGAGGACATCAAGGAGATAATCCAAGACCAGATTGAGGAGACATTGAGATGATCCAAACCTGCTTAAACCATATAACGGCTTGTCTCACCCAGATTGGAATCGACAAGCATTTCATTGATGACGGGAACATCAACGACTACAAAGGGGATAAATATGCCGGGGTAATGACGGAGGAAGGAAGCACGGCCAGGGACGGCCGCCGCATCGGCACGGCGGACGACCTGGTCAACATGAAACGGATCTACAGGCGGCGCTTGTTCGTTAGAGAGCAGCCCTTCCTTATCCTCCTGGTGGATAAGGATAAAGACAAAGTTGATGCCCACCTGCGGAATTTCCTTTCCAGTCTCGGCACTTACATCAAGGATCAGGACAACAACCCCATAGATATAACCGTGTCCAACGCCAATTGGATGGAAGAACGCAGCAAGCTTAGCAGCCGTTCGGGTGTAGAAATTACTGTAACTTTTTCGGGAGGGATTTATAAGGACCAGGAGGTTAGCCTTATAGACCTTTCCACCGCTTTGGACTTTGAGACTGAAATAGGAGGTACGGTCGATGCCTAAAGAAAAACAGGAAAAGAACCTGGACCCCACTATTGAAGAGCTGAGCCAGGAACATAAGACCCCTGGCTACATCCTGGCAGGAGCCAAGCACTTCTATAAGTGGGGTGCCGGGAAGAGGATTCCGGAAACGGAATACCTGGAGAAGATTGACCGCTTTAAAGGTAGTCCCATCTCGGAAAGGGGGTATAGGTAGTGCGCTTATCCAATGTAAATATAACAGTTAAAGATAAAGGCTTAAGTCTTCTGAGCCCGAACCAGGCTCTTCCCCATGGCAAGGTGGGGGTATCCTCGGCCGGGACGGATAATGAGGTTGTCCTGATCGCCGACCAGGCACAGATCGCCGACTTCGGCACCGGCCCCCTGGTGAATGCCCTTTATGATGCCTTTGCCGGCGGGGCCAGGGTGATCTACGCTGTCAAGGCAACATCAGACATTACCGGGCTCATCGGCAACATCACGGCCACCAAGACCGGCCAGGGCAATATGGCCGCAGTAGGTTCTCCCCTGGACAGTTACCACGTTATTGTGGAAATCCTCTCCAACGGCCGCTTTAACACAGCGACATTCAAGTATTCCTTGGATGGTGGGGATACCGAAACCGACGCCATTACTGTCCCGGTGGACGGGGTATATGCTATCACCGGTACAGGCATAACCCTCAACTTCAGCGAGTATGCCACGGAACCGGATGAGAGCTTCAAGGCTGGCGACACCTATGAGTTTAAGACAACGGCTCCTTCGGCCAGTATTAACAACATCACCACCGCCATTAATGCCCTTTTGAACAGCGCTTATACCATGGAATACATCCATGTAGTAGGACCGTCCAGCAGCTCTGTTTGGACAGCCCTGGACACCCTGGCGGAAACGGCGGTTACGGACAAGTACAAGTACATCCACTTTCTCTGTGAAGCAGCCGGTCCTTCCGCCGGTCAAACGGTGTCCGAATGGGTGCAAAGCCTGATTACTACGGCTCTATCATTTGACAGCACCAGGGTGGCAGTATCGGCAGCCATCGGTGAGATTGAGGAAGTGAACACCAGCCGGGTAGTGGAAAGGAACGCTGCGGGGATCATCTCCGGCCGCATCAGCTCTATACCCGTAATGCGATCACCGGCCAGGGTCAGAGACGGAGCGCTCCCCAGGGTAAAAAGCATCAGGCCCGCGGGCCTGTCGGAAGAGCAGATTGCCCTATTGAATGATGCCGGGTACATCACGCTTCGTACCTATGAAGGACTAACCGGGGTATATATTACCGAGGGCCGGATCATGGCCGCCGCCGACAGCGACTTCCAATATATCGAGCTGCGCCGGGTCATGGACAAAGCTTGCCGCAACTTGCGCCAGGCAGCGCTGCAATACAAGCATGCCGAGGCCGACGGAGACCTTACCCATTTGGAGGCCAGCCTGCAGCAGGTAATTGACAACATGGCCGGAGCCGGGGAAATCTCTTCCGGGCAGATCACCATCCCGGAGCAGGATATCCTGGGCACATCCACGCTGCGGGTTAATATCCGGCTGGTACCCGTGGGCATCATGCGAAACATCGAGCTTGAGGTAGGATTTGAGAATCCTTACCGGGCCAGTTAGGAGGTGCTGATGTGATAAACGGCAAAAAGTACAGCTGGGAAGACATCACGGCAACCATGCCCCATGGCGTCCTCATTGATATCACGGACATTGAATATTCCGATGGGAAGGAAATCGAAGCCCAATACGGCAAAGGCAGCATGCCCACCGGTTACGGGGTAGGCAACTACTCAGCCGAGGGGAAAGTTAGCATGCTTCGGGAGGAGTTCAACAAGCTCCTGGCCTATGCCAAATCCCAAGGCTGCACGCTTTACACGCTGCCGCCTTTCCCCATCACAGTGTCCTATGCCAATGAAGACCAGCCCATGGTAACCGATACTCTTAAGAATGTTAAATTCACCAAAACATCCGTCTCGTCATCACAAGGCGACAAGTCAGTAAAAGTTGACCTGGATATCCAGATAGTCGGCGGCATTGCCTGGAATGGCATCCAGCCGGCCTAAGAAGGAGGAACGATAAATGAGCGAACAAAAAAAAGAAACGGCCCTGGTTAACGGGGAGCAGATCCAACAGTGGAAAAACCAGTACGGAGAGGTCTACAAGATTGAGTCTGAGCCGGATGGCGTTGATGACAAGCCCCTGGTCTTCTACTTTAAGAAGCCGAACAGGCAGCACTTCTCCAGGTTCATCAAAGATTCAATGAAGGACGCCTTTAAGGCTATGAACACCATGGTGATGGATCTGGTACTCTATCCCTCCAGCGACAAGGTTACGGAACTGTTCCAAGAAAAGCCCGGCCTGGTGGTGGCCGTGGGCAGTGAATTGACGAAGATTGTGGGTGTCAGCCAGGATTTTTTAACTACGAAGGTCTAGTCGAGGAAATAGAAAAACGTCTGGAGGTGTTGGAAACGTCCTACTACCTCCAGACGGAATTTCTCATCCAGCATTACCTGGGCCTATCGGAAAAAGAAGTGGAATGCCTGGATGAACAAGACTTCCTTGACCTGGCCGCCAAAGCAAGGTTCCTGGAAAAGAGACAGGTTGAAGCCATAACACAAGGTGTCAATCAGGGAGTGGCTGCACTGTTTGGAATAGGGAAAAAATAAAGGACTCTATTTCAAGCCCTTCTTTGCCAGCCATGCTTCGCCTTCTTGTCTGCCCTCGGCACCAGATTTTTTAAGTTCATCTACACAATACTTAAAAGATTTTGCTAGTTCAACAAAAAACATTATTATCACAGGTATACCATAACGGATAGTTGCATATGTCAAACCCAGTATAGCTCCAATGCCGAAGCAAAGAAAGAAAACGCCAAGGAATCCTAACCCTAACAAAATTAACCACCTCCTACACCTTAAGAGTATACCAACAAACAGGAGCGGTCAAGATGGAGTCTCTCTTTAAACTGGGCGTCATATTCTCGGTGATAGATAAAATCACCGGCCCGGCCAACAAAATAGCGCAGTCTGTAGCCAACCTGGACAAGAACATGCAGAAAGCAAAAGGTGTGGTTGAATTTGGACAGCGTATTGCAGTATCTGCGGCATTTTTGGAAGGATCGGCTCAAAAGATGCGCGGACAAATTGGAAAGATGGTTGAGCCTGTGGCTGTGGTTAATGACCGTCTAGCTGCTCTCTCGACAGTAACCACATCCACCATGGGCAGTATAGACAAATCTATGGAGCTGACCGGGCAACGGGCCATGGAATGGGAGAAACTGCACCGGGAAGTGGCAGATAAATACATTGACACTACATCACTAGCGTTGCAATAAATTAAAATCTGTTTGTCAACCAACGAATACACGAG
>JANLFJ010000037.1 GCA_024655825.1 Peptococcaceae bacterium
GCTGCCACAATGGTCGCAGAAATAGGAGATTTCTCCGCTTTCTCTAAACCAGATAAGCTTGCTGCATATTTTGGTATTGACCCTTCTGTTAAGCAATCGGGTGAGTTTGAGGGCACCAAAAACAAAATGTCCAAACGCGGTTCCAGACTGCTCCGAAGAGTTCTTTTCACAACGGCTCTTGCTAATGTCCGCAAAAAACGTAACGGCAAGGAGCATAATCCGGTCCTATATGAGTACTACCGTAAAAAGTGTGCCAACAAGCCCAAAAAGGTAGCCCTTGGTGCTGTAATGCACAAGCTGGTTGCCATTATCTTTGCTGTTCTGAGGGACAGAAAACCATTTGTTTTGAGATACCCTGAAGAACATGCAAAAATGCTCCTAGAAAAGAACTTGGCGGCTTAATACATATATGCTCGATGTTCAGTTTTCAAGGATCATTTGACCAGCCTACTTATGTCAACTTGCTTCGGGTGGTTTAATTGTTGTGCCATTTTTCTCTGACTGATTCGTGAAAAAAACTTTAACTTTTTTCACAAATTTACTTGACAACAATTAGCTGGTCTAGTTTTAATTCTATCAAGAATAATATGCTTTATCAATTAACCTTTAGTTCCTCAAGTATACTGAAAAAACCGGCTTTTCCTGCGCCGGTTTATTTTACGTCCACCACCCAGCTGGCCACCCAGCCGGTTGTCTTGTCTTTCAGTTCCACGTGATACCACTTGTCCTTTTCCTCAAAAATGTACATCGGCTCGTCTTTCAGGACCTTCTTGAGCACACTTGAATTGATATCCGGAGCGCTCCGCAAATTGACATAATTGTTTGCCGGCTTGATATACGCGGTTTTGCCCACATGGGAAGATCCTCCGCCGCCGCCCGGAGCAGTAGTCTCCGAGGGAGTCGTCGTCCCCGGAGTCGAAGGGGTCGTCTTACCCGAACTCTTATTGATCTTGGCCTGCAGTTCATTGATCGTGCTTTGGAGGGCCTGGGCCTGGACAGTGAGTTCGGCCACCGTCTTTTCGAGCCCGGCCACGCGCTCTTGCAGGGCCTTGTCGACGTAGCTTTTGGATACCACAGGGTCCGCGCTCGACCCGGGCAGGGGCGAATCCGCCGTCACGGTCTTCCCGATGGCGAACCCGGCAGCAATGGAGATAATAGCTCCCCCGATCAGCATGGTGCGAAGCTTCAAAGGCCATTCCTCCTCCAGTCAGGCTTTTTGTTTGCCGCTGCGCCGTTCTATTTGGCAAGATGCCGGGCAGCTTTTTCGTCCTTTTCGCTTTTTTCCAGGCCTTCCTTTTTCAAAATACCCAACCTGTCAATGCCTATAAATACGCCTAGAGTGGTTAGGACCAGGAGCAGCATGCCCTGGGCCGTGGTCAGCACAGCCATCAGGACTGCCGACAGGCTGAGCAAGAGGCTGACGCCGTAGATGGCGACCACCGTCCGCCGGTGGGTGAGGCCCAACGCCATCAGGCGGTGATGAAGGTGTTCCTTGTCCGGGCTGAAAATGGGCTTCCCATTGTGGAAACGGCGTAATATGGCAAAAAGCGTGTCGATAATGGGAATCCCCAGGATTATTACCGGCAAAAACAGGGAGATGACGGTGGCGCTTTTGGTTAAACCCAGTATGGCTATGGCGGCGAGGTTAAACCCCAGGAACAAAGACCCCGTGTCGCCCATGAATATCCTGGCGGGATAAAAGTTATGCCTGAGAAAGCCCAGCACGCTGGCCGCCAGGATAAAGGCCAGGATGCCGACCTCGCCAAAACCCTCCAGGACGGAAACGGTTCCCAGGGTTACGGCGGCAATAGCGGAAACGCCCGCCGCCAGGCCGTCCAGCCCGTCGATCAGGTTTACGGCATTGGTGATGCCGACAATCCACAAGATGGTGACCGGGTAGCTCAGGTACTGCAGGATGATGACCCCGCCCAGGGGATGGGTCATGAAATCAACCCGCACTCCCATGGAAATGGCGAACAGCGCCGCCGTTACCTGAACCAAAAGCTTTATGCGGGGAGAAACACCGCGCAGGTCGTCCCAAATACCCACCAGGCAAATCAGGAACCCGCCGCCCAGGATGCCGTACATCTCTTTTGACATTTCCCGCGTCGTCAGGACCACGGCCCAAAAAGCCAGGCAGATGGCCAGGCCGCCGAGGCGGGGCATCTCGTTTTTATGGATTTTTCTTTCGCCCGGCCGGTCAATGGCCCGGACGTTCAAGGCAATTCTTCTTATCAAAGGTGTTCCCAGCAGGGTAAGCAAAAACGCCGCCGCCAGGGAACAGGCTGTCGCTATCACCCGTGTGGCCTCCTTATTAAACCTTGTCATACGAAGTCGTTACAAAATGTAATTATATCACTAACCACAGCATCTGTCTATCCAATTGCTGGGATCATTTTACTTTTCCAGGAAAAACATGAGTTCCCCCTCGCAGGCCAGTTCTCCTTCCACCAGGGCCCTGGCCTTGCATTTGCCGACCCGCCCTTTCAACCTGACCACTTCCACTTCCAGCCGCAGCTGGTCTCCCGGCACGACCTGCCTTTTGAACCGGCAGTTGTCGATCCCGGCAAAATAGGCGATCTTTCCCCGGTTTTCCGGTTTTTTCAGGACCAGTACGGCCCCTGTCTGGGCCAGGGCTTCGACGATTAAAACCCCGGGCATCACGGGCTTTTCCGGGAAGTGCCCCTGGAAAAAGGACTCGTTGGCGGTCACATTTTTGAGGCCGACTATCCTGCCGGGTTCCTCCAGCTCGATAATCCTGTCCACCAGCAAAAACGGATAGCGGTGGGGCAAGATCTCCCGGATCTGTTCAGTGTTGAGCATTCTCCCCCTCCTTAAACAAAATTCGACATCGCCGGGGAAAAACCTCCCGGCATTTTTTTACATTTGAAGCGTCAGAAGCCGGCCCTGGAAAAAAACTTGCGCACCAGGCCAAGGGCTTCTTTTTCCCGCAAGGCCAGGATGCTGGCAGCATACGCGGCAACACCCGCCATGATGGCCAGGGCGAGCGTTTTCCCCTCCTGCCGGATAAATACGGCTTCCGCAAGATAACGATATGTCCCCAAAGCCGCCGCTCCCGTAAGCAGGGAAGCAGCCAGCGATTTCACGCCCGTTGCCAATAGGTCCCCGGCATGCAGCCTGGAAAGGTGCAGCTTCAGCAGCAGGTACATGGAAACCGCGCTGAATACGGCGGCAACGGTGTTGGCCAGGGCCAGGCCGCTGTGGCCCAGGGGACGGATCAACAAAATGCTGGCGATGATGTTGACCAGGATGGAAAGCAAGCCGGTATAAAGAGGGGTGCGGACATCGCCCAGGGCATAGTACGCCCTGGTCAGCACCATGTTTACGGCCATGGCGAACATGCCGGCGGAAAAGTAAAAGAGCGCGCCGGCCGTCATTCTCGTGGCCAGGGAATCGAAGGCTCCCCGCTCAAAGAGCAGCCTGACAATGGGGGTATCAAGGGCCATCAGGCCGGCCGCCGCCGGCATGGTCACCAGCAGGACCATTTTCAGGCCCCTGTTCAGGGTCAGGCCAAGAGACTCCCTGTCCTCCCTGACGGCCTGCTCGGACAGGGTGGGGAAAATGGCGGAAGAAACGGCCAGGACAAATATGCCCAGCGGGAGGTTCATCAGTTTTCCCGCGTAATTTAAGGCGGAAATGCTGCCTTCGCTCAGCCCCGAAGCGAAATAGCGGTTGATGGCCAAATAGACCTGGTTGACCGCCGTGCCCAAAAAAATGGGAAGCAGGTTCAAACAGATCCCCCTGACCTCCTGGTTCCCGGTATCCCAGTTCCAGGTGTAGCGAAAACCTGCCCGGCGCAAAACAGGCACCTGGATCAGCATGGCCCCCGCCATCCCGGCCAGGGTCCCCCAGGCCAGGTACTGCACCCCGTAGCGCCCGACCAGCAAAACCGCAGCAATGATGACCAGGTTGGAAAAGCCGGGGGCAAAAGCAGCCGCGGCAAAGCGCTTCCTGGCGTTGAGCATCCCCGTGAAAAGCATCCCCACGCTCATAAAAACAACTGAAGGGAACATGATCACCGTAAGCGAAGCGGCAAGCCCCGCCGTCGCCTCGCTGAAACCCGGGGTGATCAGGTCGACGACGGCCCTGGCCCCGCCCATACCGCCAAGGGACAGCACAGCCATCGCCAGCACGGTCCAGTTCAGGGTGATGCTGCTTACCCGCCAGGCCTCCGCGTCCTCGCCTTTCATGAAATGGCGGGTAAGGACAGGCACGATCGACGTGACCAGGGCCATGCCCAGGACCATCTGCAGGAAATAGGGAATGGTGTAGGCGGCGTTATAGGCGTCCGTCAGGCTGGTGGCGCCGTATTCCCTGGCGATCACTGTTTCCCGGACAAATCCCAGGACCTTGCTCAACAGGTTCATAAGCATGATGACAACGGTCGCATGCGCTACGGTACTCACAGGTTGCCTCCTTAGCCGCCAAGTCTTCCGTCCTCCGCCTTCTTTTTCCAGCGCAGCGGAAAGTCCCTCTCAAACCTGGCCATTGCAGTATAATACTTCACACTTATCTTCGGTATTTATAAAACGAAAGGTTCTAGCTGCGCAGCAGTTCCACGGCAAGGCGGGCTGTTTCCCAGGCCTTCCGGCACAATTCTTCCAGCCTTTTCTCCCTTTCGCCGGCCAGGTCGCCGCGGCCGCGGTATGCCCGGTCGACCGCCTCGACCAGTGTTTCCGCGCGGAGCTTGCGGACGCTGACCAGCGGCTGCCGCCCCACCTGTTCCAGAAACCGGTCGACCTTCGGGTCGTAGGACAGCCCCACAATGGGCAACCCCAGCACAGCCCCGTTAATCAGGGCGTGCAGCCTCATCCCCATGACCAAGTCAAGGTTTTTCGTCACCGACAGGACCTCCGGCGGTGAATGCGTTTCTTCCAGGCACACGGCCCCCGCCCCGCTGCTCATCAGCTCAAGAGCCTGGCGGGCAGCGATGATGTCGTGGGGAAAATGCATGGGGACGAAAACAATTCGCCAGCCTTCGCCGGCCAGCATGTCGCACGCCCTGGCCAGCTCGCCGAGGTGCCGGTTGTCCTCCCAGGGCCGGATGAACACCCCCAGAAGCCTTTCATGATCATCTTCAGGGTCAATGCCCTTTCGCTTCAGTATCTCCCGGCCGGTTTCAAGCTCCACATCGCCCGGCTTTATGCCCAGCACAGGGTCGGCGGTGACAATTATTTCCCTGCCGACGCCCATTTCTTCGAGTTCTCTTGCGGACGCCTCGTCCCTCACCGCCAGCACGTCGACCCGGCCCAGGAGCCAGGCGGCCAGCCTCCTGTTCGCCGGCCTGCGCAGCGGGCCAATCCCCTGGGCATAAATGAAGGTCTTTTTACCCAGCAGCTTGGCCAGTAAAATGACGGACAGGTAGTAAAGCGGGCTGGCGGCGCTGGTAACGTCCTGCAGAAGGGACCCCCCTCCGCTGACGAGCATTTCGCCGGACGAAAGCGCCCTGATTATGCCCGGCACACTCCAGCGGCTGACAGCCTCAAGGCCGTGCTGCCTCGCCGTCGTTTCCGGCCGGTGGGACAAGACGACGATCTCGACCCCGGGTTCAAGCTCCCGCAAGACCCGGACGATGGAATGAAGAACAAGCTCATCGCCGGTGTTGCCGAAGCCGTAATACCCGGAGAGGACGACTTTACTCACCGCGCGCCGCCCCTTTCGCCAGCCGCCGCCGGGCATATTCCAGGCAGGCGATTACGGCGGCCCCGATTGCGATGCCCAGCCACAGCCCGTGAAGTGTCCGGACCAGGGAAACCGCCAGCGGCGTGTGGATATGGGCGTAAGTGTTGACCAGGGAAACCTGCCCGATCAGGCCAAAGATAAGCAGCACGATCTTTCTCAGGTCGCAGCCGTAATAAAGCAGCGCCAGCATGGCGGGATGGCCCAGCAGGAATTCCTTGGTGCGCGGCCGCACTCCCAGAAAAGCATCAAGCAGGTCCCGCATTTTGAGCTCCCAGCCGCTGACCAGCTGGGGAGCCTCGTTCCCCGTCCTGATGATGTATACGACAAGCGCCGCGGCCAGGACAAGCCCGGCCAGCACGTGCTTGTTCAGGACGGGATAATTCATGATCTCCGCTATCCTCTTTGCCGGCCGTTTCTCTGTAATGAGAAAATATGCGGGCACGAGGACCAAGGGCAGGATATGGGCCAGCTTGACCCCGCTGAAAAGGTCAAGGGCCAGCATAAATGATTTGTCCGCCAGGAGCCCTGTCAACAACACGGCCCCGGTAAAGCTGACCGCCGACATTTTGAGCAGGGCAAAAACGGCCCCGGGGAGGCCGCGTCCTTCCTTTCGCGTGACCAGGACAACCCCCAGGAGGGGATAGATTACCGCGGCCAGCAGGGCAAAGGACTTGCGGGCCAGGAGAGGGTCAAGAGCCAGGAAGGCGGCCCATCCGGCCAGACCCAGCAGGCCAAGCAAAGCAGCCCACACTCCGGGAACAAGAAGCCCGGCGGCCAGTACGCCGCCGCCGATAACGCCAAAACCGACCAAAAAGACCACCGCCCGCGAGTAAGGAATGCCCGGCAGGTTAACAACCTGGCCCACCCGGCAGCCTTCAGCCTCGACCGCTTTTTTGATCAGGGCAAGGTAGTTCAAGTTCCTATCAACAGCCGGCAAAGGCTGGTCCAGCCCGAACAAGCGCACGTAAAGGGCGCGGATGTTCCTTTCGGCAACGGCAAGCCTGAATCTTTCCACGGCCTGGCGCTCATTGTAGCGCGCCATGTCGGTTTCACTGATGGTGTGAATGCGGACAACGTTCTTGCCCATTGTCCGGACCAGCTGGTTGAGGCCGGCCTGGGAATAGAACTCGAATGTGCCCACCGGTGTGCCCAGTTCCTCCAGCCTTTCCGCCAGCAGGGGGATGTTGTTCGACCACGGGATGACCTGGTCGTTGAAGGTGACCATGGCCAGACCCGGTATTTTTTTCAAGGCGCCCACCGTCAGTTCGAGGGCTTCCCCAGATGACCTGGCATACTCCCTCAACCGGGGCACAACCGCAAGCCCGCTGCCGCTGATTGCCCCGACGTCCTTTTGGGGAAAGCCGACCCCCATTTTTTCGATTTCCTTCTGGTTAAGCACGGCGGAAACGGCCAGAAGCCCGCCGCACTGGGCCGTCTTAACCTCCTTGCCCGCCGCTTTCAGGTTTTCCAGGACGGCATCGTAAACCGGGCGGTTGCCGGTAAAGACATACGTCTTGTTTTTTTCCACCGGCAATTCTTCCAGGAAGTCCTTGCCCAGCTGCCGGAAAACGTCAACCTCGCCGCCCTTCGCCAGGACAAGGTCGCCGCTTTCCTCCAGTTCCAGCAGGGTCGCTTCCCTGACGACAACGCCGGTGGCCCCCGCCTCCTTGAAGCGCGCCGCCAGTTCTCCCAGCGGGAGACCCGCGGCTTTTGCCAGCGCCGAAAGCTCATGGTAATCGACCAGGACCTCCACCGCCTTATAGTTCTCTTCCGCCTTAAAACGGTAATAGTCCAGGTACAAAGAAGCAAGCAAAGCAGCGGTTATCATTACAACAGCGGCATTTCGAATGTATTTGTTCACGGTTCCCGCCTCCTCGCCGGGCGCTCATTGCTTTTACCTTCTCATTTTACCAGCCGGCATTTGCCGGAACAAGCTGAAATACCGGCGCTGATGCCTTAATAATACTGCCGGCATTTTTACTGTTTAAGCAAAAACTCATACTCCCTGGCGAACAGCGCCAGCATCTCGGCGAACCGGGGAACCCGGTCGAAGTCTTCAATGTGTTTTTCAATCTCCCCGGTGAGGATGCCTTTCTCCCTCAACAGCG
Organism: Peptococcaceae bacterium; assembly: GCA_024655825.1. Taxonomy (NCBI): domain Bacteria; kingdom Bacillati; phylum Bacillota; class Clostridia; order Eubacteriales; family Peptococcaceae; species Peptococcaceae bacterium. The sequence goes on from JANLFJ010000037.1 coordinate 7,812, forward strand.
CCGCCGCCTGTTCAAAGGACAGTTTTTCCCCGGTCAGCCCCTCCGCTGCCAGGATGAGCATGTCTTTTTCCGTAACCTTTTCCGGCGCCGTCACCTGGCGCAGCTCCACCTGCGGGTTTCGCTTGTGGGCAACCCGTATCACCTTGTTCAATTTGTTCTGGATGCTCCACTTGCCGGCCTCGCGCTCCAGGCGGTAGTCATTGGTGTACCCGCCCTCGATGAGTCCCAGCTCCCGCATGACCCTCACGCCGGGATATGCCCAGTGGTCCATCACGGCGGGTCTCGGCGGCGTGTACTCCACCAGGTGGGCGCCCTGCCTTTTCAGCTGTTTCTGCACCCATTCCACCGCCTGGCGGGACCTGGTCATCTCGCGGAAGGTGATCCCTTCCCGGACGGAATAAGCGCTGGCCACCCCGGCCGCTTCGCCCGCCACCATGCCCACCGGGATGACGCGGGCGCTGCCGTGCGCCAGGGAGTCATACGAGGCACTCCGGCCGACCACCAGCAGGTTGTCTATTTTTAAAGGCACCAGGCAGCGGAAGGGAATGCTGTATATGTCGGGTACCCCGATCACGTTGCCGAAACTGGCGGGGCCGGTGGGCTGGACATCCACCGGGTAGCTCCCGTGGCCGATCCTGTCCCAGTGGTCCCTGTTCTCCAGGACATCGGTGATGGTGAGGCGGTACTCGCCCACGATGTGCCTGGTCTCTCTCACGTAAAGCTGCTCCGCCGTTCCTGCGAACACGGCCTTTTCAAAACCGGGAAACCTGGCCCGCATGTAGTCGATGATATATGGTATCTCCTTTTTCCCGCGCTCGATGCCCTGCGCCCTGGAGGCCGGGTCCAGCCCGTCCACCCCGAAAATGAGGAGGGCGTTGACCAGGACGTTGCCGTTCTTCTGCCGGGCCAAGTTGGGACCCCGCAGGCGCATCATCTGGTCCCGGGGCTTGTACTCCATGGCTTCCTTCCCGAAGCCCCAGGCGTTTGTCTTGCCAGCCCCGGAATGCGGGTCGTTGTCTTCGTGTTTCAGGTACTTAACCACCCGGTCCCAATCAACCCCCGATACTTCGAATACCAGGGTGACGCCCATCAGCAGCCCTTTTTCGCCGTAGTCTTCGCCGCCGATCGTGTAGGGAACGCCGGCCATCGCGGCCACGTCCGCATCGGCCGTGGCGTCGATCACCCGCAGGGCCAGGTATTCGGCAGGGTTGCCGCTCTCCAGCACGCGGACCCCCATTATCGCGCCGTCCCTGACCACCGGCCACGTAACCCGCGTGTTGAGCTTGAGGGTTATGTTCCGCTCGCGTTGCACCTTGCGCAGGAACCAGACCTTGGCCTCTTCGAGGTCAAAGGCGTTGCCGAGTTCTTTGTATAGTTCTTCGAAAATGCCGCGGGTCAACAGCTCGCCTTGCGGGCCGTAGTTCATGTCGAGGAAGTTCAACCCTCCCAGGGTCATCAAGCCGCCAAGGGCCCCGTCGTCCTCCAAAAGCAGCGTCCGCAGGCCGTTCCTAGCGGCGGAAAGGGCGGCGGCGACGCCCTCCGGCTCCCCGCCCACCACGATTACATCGTAACCCGGCTGGCCGTCGATGACCGGGGCGGGGGCAGGCCGGCCCTTTCCTTGTATCCATAAATAACCGGCGCCCGCAACCGCGGCCAGCGCCAGTACAGCAGTCACCGCCAAAGCTTTTTGCCGTTTCGTCAACCTCAACAACTCCCGCCCCTTCTGTCCAGTAATTCAGCCTTTTTCAATTTCATTTGCATTTAAAAAGCCGATGATCCTTTGTTTAAATTCATGGATGTCCTTTACATTATTCTGCAAAATATCGTAAATCCTTTCCGGTTCGATCTCCCAGTAGGCATGTACGAGCTTGTTGCGGAACCTGGCCATGTTGACAAGATTCAAAACGAATTCCTGCGTAAAAATTCCCAGTTTGCCCAGTTTTATAAAAATGTCTGCGTAATTTTCAGGTGCACCCAAGTCCGCGTCATTATAAGTCAAAGAAAGCACCCTGTTGCCAATATTTAAGCAGCTTTCGATGGCCAGCTGCAAATAACGTTCAGCCGCACCGCGCAAGGTAATATCTTTAAGGAACTCATCCATCGGTTTAAGAGCAAATCCATCTAGGTAATCCAGGTACTTGCCAAGCAACCTCAGGTGTTCCGCCAGCCTTTCATCCACAATTACCCCTCCTGATTCCCATCTTTTTGATTTTTTCTCTGTCAAACTCCCGGCGAAGGCGGGCAAAATCGAGGTATTCCATGATAACCGCCGTTTCGAAGTCGGCTCGTTTATATTTGTCGGAGCAGAAGATAAGTCTTCTGTTTCTCAGCACACCGTATTTTATGCGCAGCGGAGCGCCATTTAATACCAAAAGGTCTATTTCTTCAGTACCCATTGTGTTCATGGCCTCAATAAGTATCTGGGCCTCCATCCGCTGAGCATGCCCGTTTTTATCAAACAGCAGCGCAATGTCGATGTCGCTCAATGGCTTGATATCGCCCGTTGCGCATGAACCAAACAGGTAAGCGGCCACAAGGGGAGGAGCAAATTCTTGCAGCTTGTTTTTAAATGTGTTTAATTTTTCCTCAAACCCGCTGAAATCGATCTTTTTTTCTACAATCATGGGACCCGGCCCACCCCGCTTGCCTTCTGCGTCTACCAGACATAATACCATATAATGGTTGGCCGGACAAGCCGATCAGCCTCTGGCCGCCGCCTCTAACACCCCGGCCAGCAGGACGTACAGCTCGCCGAAAGTAGCCGGTTTATCCAGTTCGTTCATCCGCTTTTTCATGTCCCCCGTCAGGACCCCCTTGTCCGTCAATACCTTGACCGCTTCCTCAAAGGAGACCTTTTCCCCGGCCAGCGCCTCTCCCAGGCCAGCCAGCAAGAGACGGCGGTTAAGGTTTTCCGGGAACTCCACCTTTTTTATTGACGCGAGCGGGTTCAACTGCCCGGCTCGTTCCAGGACCCGGCCCAGCATGTATTCCGCATCCCAGCAGTGGATAGGCTCTTCCAGCCGGTAATCGTTGCCGTAACCGCCGGCAGCCAGCCCAAGCTCCCGCATCGCCTTGACGCCGGGGTAGGCCCAGTGATCCATTACGGCGGGACGCGGCGGCCTGTACTCGACGAGGTACGCCCCCTGTTTTTTCAACCGTTCCTGAACCTCCCGCACAGCCTCTTTGGTGCGGCTCATCTCCCGGAAACCAATGCTCCTCTCGATGGAGCAGGCGGCAGCCACGCCGGCCGCTTCGCCCACGGCCATCCCCACGGGAACGACGCGGGCGCTGCCGGCAGCCAGGGAATCGTACGAGGCGCTCCGGCCGACCACCAGCAGGTTATCCACCTTCAGGGGCACAATGGACCTAAACGGGATGCTGTAGATGTCCGGCTTTCCTATGACGTTGCCCAGGTCCCCGGGGCCAGCCGGCTGGATGTCGACGGGGTAGCTGCCGTGGGCGATCCGGTCCCAGTGGTCCCTGTTCTCCAGTACATCGGTGACCGTAAGACGGTATTCGCCCATGATGTGCCTGGTTTCCCTCACATAAAGCCGCCCGGCCGTGCCCACCAGCTCGGCCCTGGAAAAACCCGGGAACCTTTCGCGCATGAAAGCCACGATATGCGGCAATTCTTTTTGCGCCCGTTCGATCCCGCGGGCCTTTGCGACCGGGTCCAGGCCGTCCACCCCGAACACCAGCAGGGCGTTGACCAGGACCGTCCCGTCCTTCTGGCGGGCCAGATTGGGACCGCGAAAACCGATCATCTTGTCCTGCGGCTCGTATTCCAGGGCCTTGCGGCCGTAGCCCCAGGCCACCTTCAGCGTCGCCCCGGCGGCCGGGTCCCCCCAGGAGGGGTTCAGCCTGTTCAGCAGCCTGCTGGCGTTGGTGTACAGGAAGACCATCGGCCAGTTGACGTTCTTGAGCCTGAACACCAGGGTGCAGGCCATCATTCTGCCTTTCAGGCCGTAATCCTCCGCGCCTACGGTGAAGGGCGCTCCCGCCGCCGCGGCCACATCGGCGTCGGCCGTGGCGTCAATCACCCTTTCCCCGTAATAGCTTTTCAGTACACCGTTTTCATCAACCATCACTCCGGTTATCCTGTTCCCGTCCATGAGCGGGCCGCGAAAAGAGGTCCGCAGTTTTAAAGCGATGTTTTGTTCCCTTTCCACCAGCCGCAGAAAATACTGTTCGGCCTCCGCTATATCGAAGGCGTTGCCCATATCCCTGTAAAACTCCTCGAATATCCCGCGGGTGAGCAGCTCCTTGTCCGGCCCGTAGTTCATATCCAGGAAGTTCAGCTGCCCCTGGGTAAACAGCCCGCCCAGCGCGGGGGCATCCTCGATCAGGAGCGTCTTCAGGCCGTTGCGGGCGGCCGAAACCGCCGCGGCGATGCCTTCCGGCTCCCCGCCGACGACGATGAGGTCGTAACTATCCGAATTATCAGCTGGTTTTTCCGGAACGCTCCCAATGCTGCATCCGAACAATAAGGTTGTTGTGAGTATAAATATCCATATAAGCAGATTCCGCAGGCTCAAAATGCCCACCCCAATCATTATAAAAAACTGATCAAATTTTCTCAGAAAAACCAATAACAAACAAGCGGCTAATGATGTAAATTCACCGCTTGTCATTAATACTCTTGACTAGGTTAGATAACTATTGTGTTCGATAACATTGTCAAATGAATGAAAATAATTTATGGAATATACCATAATTTACCCGGAAACAATTATTCCTTTTTCTGCCAGGTCAATTTGGCGTACGGAGAGATAATAATCATACACAGCTTTTTCAAAGTTGGTTCTTTTTTGGTCGAAGGAAATTTCGCTGCTGTCAAGTGTAACCTTGCCAATCAAACCAAGTTCGTATTTTAATTTCTGGTGCTGGTAATTTTCCTTTTCTACTTCATAGGCTGTCCTATAATCCGCCAGCTGGCTTTGTTTCAGCGCCATTTGTTCATATGCGTTTTCCAGGGCTACATTAATATTATATTCTGCATCGCTTTTTTGTAATTTGGTACTTTTAATTTCAAACTCCAGTTTTTCTGCCTTATCGGATTGAGTGGTTTTTTTATCTTCCAACTCTGTACTTTTATCTTCAAGCGTCCGGTTATACTGTTTAATGGTAAGCGATGTCTGCATGGCCGCATCATTGGCCTCATTTTGTGTGCCGATTTCAACCGGGCTAAAGGTCACAGGGGCCAATTCAAGAAGCGCCCCGGGTTCACGGCCTATCATCCTGTTCATTTGCCAGGCAAGTTTCTCCCTGCTGTTATACAATGTATCCAGCTGCCTTTTTATATCCTTGGCCTGCTGTATTTTTTCGTTAAGACTGTAATTTGTGCTTAAACCCAGCTGTACTTTAAGTTTCTCGATTTCTACCAGCTGGCCCTGCATTTCGTAATTCTTTTTCATGGTTTCAATCGAATTGTCCATATTTAATATGTCCAGATAAAGTTTTTCTACGTCATACTCGGTTTTCAGTTTGAGATTTTCAAGGGTAACTTTACTATCATCAAGCGCATATTTCGCAGAGTCATAAGCCTTCCTGGCATTTTCCACGGAAGTCTTCATGGAGTTGTTTATATATGCCGCCTTAGCCTGTTCATAAGCTATTTCAGCATCTCTTCTGCTGATATCGGCTAAGTTAACAGCCACCTCCTGTTTTTTAACCTCCGGGCTATATAACAGTGCCAGTTCTTTTGCTTTGCTCAAGGTCAAAACTGAGGTTTCATCAATAGTAACCGCCCCCAGTGAATAACTTAAAAGCAGCATTGCAACAAAAACAAACAGCGCCAAAAAAGCGGTTTTCTTTTTCATCCAGAACTACCTCCATTTCCGACCCGCTAGTCAGTACGTTGCAATACTAATTCTAAGCATTCGCCGTTCCTCTGTCAACAAAAACAGCGCATTACAAAGCTGTTATCCGGTTACAATCGTTTTTATTGTTTTCTAAAGAGGCTAAAAGCGCAAAAATGTCTTCCCGGTTGTTTGGAATTGACTGTGGCGACAAGCTGGCCAATAAATCATCCAATTCTTTTTTATTTATTGAGTTTTCCCTGGCGATGAAAATCCTCTGGATTTTCGTCGCGGTAACGCCCTCTTCGTCGGTCAGGATTTCTTCAAACAGCTTCTCGCCGGGGCGGGTCCCGACATATTTTATTTCAATATCCTTTTCCGGTTCGAACCCGGAGAGCCGGATCAGCTCTTTAGCCATATCCACTATTTTGACGGGCTCTCCCATGTCAAGGATAAAAATCTCTCCTCCTTGGGCCATGCTGGCGGCCTGGAGCACCAGCTCCACCGCTTCGGGGATGGTCATGAAATAGCGGCACATCTCCGGGTGGGTAATGGTCACAGGCCCTCCGCGCCTGATCTGTTCCTGGAAAATCGGGATCACGCTTCCCCTGCTCCCCAAAACATTGCCGAAGCGCACCGCCGCAAAATTAGTGGAACTGGTTTCGTTCAGACCCTGGATAACCATTTCCGCAATCCTTTTTGTTGCACCCATGACGCTGCTCGGGTTGACCGCCTTGTCCGTGGAAATCAGGATAAAATTATCCGTCCCGCATCTGTCGGCGGCTTCCGCCACATTCTTTGTGCCCAGGACATTGTTTTTATATGCCTCACCGGGGTTATGCTCCATCAGGGGGACATGCTTGTGGGCGGCCGCATGAAATACTACCTGCGGCCTGAAATCGCCAAAAACCTGGTTTATCCTCCGGTCGTCCTTTATATCGGCTATCACCGCGACCGTTTTTATACCCGGGCATTTATCGCCCAGCTCCAGTTCAATTTCAAAAACCGGGTTTTCGTCATGCCCCAGCAGGATCAACCGGCCGGGGCCATAGCGGCAGATCTGGCGGCTCAGCTCAGAGCCTATGGAGCCGCCGGCGCCGGTAACGAGGACCGTTTTGCCTTTGAGAAAGTTCTCTATGCCGTCAAGGTCCAATTTGACGGGCTCTCTCCCCAAAAGGTCCTCCAGCTTCACTTCCCTTATCAGCTCAACCGAAACCTGCCCGTTGATAATGTCGTACATCCTGGGCAGCGTTCTGACCGGAACATCTGTTTCCCGGCACTTCTCGACAATCTCCCTGATGACCTGCCCGGGGGCCGAAGGCATGGCGATCAACACTTCGTGGATATTGTTGTCTTTGACCACCTGTTCCAGCTCATCCCTCGTGCCCAGCACCGGCAGTCCCATTATTCTCAAGTGCTGCTTGTTTGGGTCGTCATCGATGAACCCCACCGGCAAAAGGCGAGGGTCCTCCTGCCTGAACAATTCCTTCACGACTAGGACGCCTGCGTCCCCGGCGCCGATCACCAGCAGCCGCTTGACGTTCCGCAGGCTGTGAAGGATGAAGCCTTTTTCTTTTACCAACTTCGGCACCGCCCGGATACCGCCGGACAGCATGAGGTCGATCATCCAGGTAATGAAAAACACGCTCCTGGGCACCACCACCCTGGAATAATAGCCGGCCGTGACCAGCCCAAGTATGGTAACCACCAGGGCGTAGACGACCAGCAACAGGTCACCGGCCCCGGCGTACTTCCAGGCCCGCTTGTAGACGCCCAAGAAATAAAAACTCAACACCTTCAGCAGGGCGTAAACGATGAACAGCTTTTGAAACGAAGCGAAAAACAGGGCTGGTATACGGCCGTCGAAACGGAAATAGAAGGCCAGGTAAAAAGCGGCCGCCCCGAAGATCACGTCGACCAGCAGCAAATTGTATTTGTTTTTGTTGAAAGGCAGCTGCATCATTTTTGTTTCACACCCGTTTCTCTTTTCCGGCGCGTTATTTTTACTTGCGGCCCAGCCGTTTTTTTATTACGCCGATCACGGCCTGCTGTTCCTCGGGGCCAAGGTTTGAACCCGAGGGCAGGCATATCCCTTTTTCAAACAGCCCGTCGGAAACGCTTTTTCCTTCCTCGTGGGGGTAATACTCGTATTTTTCGTACAGCGGCTGCAGGTGCATGGGCTTCCAGACCGGCCGGGACTCGATGTTCCTCTCCGCGAGGGCGTCCATCAGTTCAAGGGCGCTGGCACCGCACTTTTTTTGCTCCACGGTCATGACCGTTAGCCAGCGGTTGCTCCTGCCGAACGGCGCCTCCGGCATGAATTCGATCCCTTCAATCCCGGACAAGGCCTCGTAATAGCGACGGAAGACAGCCCTCCTGGCCTCGATCCGCTCTTCCAGGACCCTCAGCTGGGCCCTCCCTATCCCCGCCAGGACATTGCTCAGGCGGTAGTTGTAACCCAGCTCGCTGTGCTGGTAGTGCCTGGCCGGATCCCGGGCCTGCGTCGCCCAGAAACGGGCCTTGTGCAGCGCCTCCGGGTCGTCGGAAACCAGGGCCCCGCCCCCGGAGGTGGTGATAACCTTATTGCCGTTAAAGGAATAAACGCCGAACTTGCCGATGGTGCCGCTCTCCCTGCCCAGGTAGGTGGCGCCCAGCGATTCCGCGGCGTCCTCAATGACGGGGACGCGGTAATGATTGCATATTTCCATGATCGGGTCCATGTCCGCGCACTGGCCGTATAAATGCACCACGATGACCGCCCTGGGCAGCCTGCCCGTCCCGGCGGCCCTGTCAAACGCCCTTTTGAGGGCCTGTGGCGACATGTTCCAGCTTTGGGGTTCCGAGTCGATGAAGACGGGCTCGCCGCCCAAATACAGGACGGGATTGACGCTGGCCGCAAAGGTCAGGGAGGAGCAAAACACCCTGTCCCCCGGGCCGACCCCAAGGCAACGCAGGGCCAGGTGAATGGCGGCGGTGCCTGAAGAAAGGGCGACCGCTCCCTTCGCCCCGACGTAGCCGGCAAGCTCCCGCTCAAAGGCGTCCACGTGCGGTCCAAGCGGCGCTACCCAGTTCGTCCGGAAAGCCTCGGCGACGTATTTTTCCTCCAGCCCGCTCATGTGCGGCGGGGAAAGATATATCCGTTTATTTTCCATTTTTCTTTATCACCCTCCCCGGGACGCCCACCACGGTGACATTGTCTTCTACGTCGCTTATCACGACCGTTCCCGCTCCCACCGTAACGCAGCGGCCGATCGTGACCCGGTTTATCACTGACGCTCCCACGCCCAGCCAGCTGAAACGGCCGACCTTGACTTCGCCGCCCAGATGAACTCCGGGCGACAGGTGCACCCCCTCTTCCAACAGGCAGTCATGGTCTACGGTCGCGCCGGTATTGACGATGCAGCCCCTGCCCAGGACCGCTCCCGCGTTCACGGCCGCCTGGGCCAGTACGACGCTGCCCGCGCCGATTTCGGCTCTTTTGCTGACGGCCGCCGCCGGGTGGACGACAGCAGGCAGGTTGAACCCCAGCCCTTCACAGTAATTGAGTTTTTCAACCCTCAGCCTGTTGTCGCCCAGGGCCACCGCAACATCTTCGTACTCGTCCAGGAAAAGCGCGGCCTCGCTGGTTTTGGCCAGCACCGGCCACTTGAACGCCGTGCCGGCCGCCCAGTCGTCGAGAAAGGCGATTTTGTCCCACCGGCCAGCCTCTTCAGCCGCATCGGCCACAACCCTGCCGTGGCCGCCGGCGCCGATTATCAACAGCCCGCTCATGAACCCACTCCCCTGAATTTCTCCATGGTAGCCTGGCCCCGCTGGTTGATCCCTTCCCTTTTCAGCGTTTTTAAAACCGTCAGCCACAGGATCTTCATGTCCAGCCAAAAAGAACGGTTATCCACGTACCAGACATCCAGGGCGAACTTCTCTTCCCAGCTGATGTCGTTTCTCCCGTTGACCTGGGCCCATCCCGTAATGCCCGGCCTGACTTCGTGACGCCTGGCCTGCTCCGGGGTATAAAGGGGCAGGTACTCCATGAGCAGGGGCCGGGGACCGACCAGGCTGAGGTCGCCCTTGATGACGTTTACCAGCTGCGGCAGCTCGTCCAGGCTCCAGCGCCGCAGCGCTTTGCCGAAAGAAGTGAGGCGGCACCCGTCAGGCAGCAGCTCTCCCTTTTCATCCCTCTCCTCGGTCATGGTGCGGAACTTGTACAGGTAAAAGGGCCGGCCGTGCAGCCCCGGCCGCAACTGCCTAAACAGCACGGGGGACCCGAGCCTTATCCTTACCGCCGCCGCCACGGCCAGCATCAGCGGCAGCAATATTATGAACAGTATGACTCCTAACGTCAGGTCGAACAGCCTTTTCATAAACCCTCCAGGCCCATCGCCTCCAGCATGATCCGGTTGACCTTGCGCACGTCGTATTTCTCTTCGGCGATCTTGCGGCTTTCCAGTCCCATCCTCTCCACCAGGCCGGGTTCCAGGATGAATCGCTCCATAGCCCCAGCGAGCGCCGCCGCATCCTTGACCGGGACAAGAAACCCGTTCACGCCCTCCCGTACCGTTTCCCTGCAGCCGGGCGCGTCGGTGGTGATTACCGGCCGCCCCATGGCCATAGCCTCCAGCACGGAACGGGGGGTCCCCTCGCGGTAAGAAGGAAGGACGTACACGCTGGCCTGGGCTATATAGGGGCGCACGTCGCCGGTTTCGCCGAGGTATTCAATTATCCCTTCCCTCGTCCAGGCTTTTATTTCCGCCGCGCTTATCGCGGTTGGATTGGGATCGTGCGGCCCCAGCAGCCGGAACAGGACTCCGGGGTGCTTTTTTTTCAGCAGGCGGGCGGCCTCCGCAAATTCCATGATCCCCTTGTCCCGGATCAGCCTGGCGATGAGCAGGAAGGAAAAAGGGGAAGTAACGGGGGCAGCGTATTCGAAATCCTGGAGGTTCACGCCGGAACCGTTCACCAGGACCGCCTTGTTTTCGTCAACCATCTTGAGTTTAAGAAATACCTCCAGGTCGTCGGGGTTCTGGAAAAAGACCTTTTGGCAATTTTTCAAGGCAAGCGCGTACAAAGGTTTCATCAGGTTCCGGAGCAGACGCTGGAACAGGCTTTCGCCGGTAAAAGCATAACCCAGTCCCGTGATCATGGCGTAAATCCCGCCCGTCCCGGCCAAGCGCGCCGCTATTGAACCGTAAATCACTGGTTTCACGGCATAGACAAAGACGGCATCGGGTCTAAGCCTCACGAACAGCCGGCGCAGGTGGAAGAGCAGGCGCAAGTCCTCGATGGGGTTAAGCCCTGCCCGCTTTAGCGGGAGGGGAAAAAACCCGATGCCGGCGGACTCAAGCTCTCTTTCATAACCAGTCTCCGGCGCCATAGCAATGACATTATGGCCGTTTTTAATCATATCCTTCATCAGGTCCCCGCGAAAACCGAGAAGGGACCTGGCGTAAGGCCCGATTACCACAACCCTGGCCAACTGAGGCATCACCCTTTATTTTATTATTCTTGCGGTCCTTTGTATACCCGGCATGGCACGGTATATTTTCCCTTGTTCCCGCGGCTCTAACGCAAGTTTCTGATATACCAGCCCGCCGCTTCCCGGAGTCCTTCCGCCACGAAGTGAGTCGGCCGGTATCCCAAAAGGCGGGCTGCCTTGGCCGTATCCGCGAGGGAATGGCGGATGTCCCCCGGGCGAAAGTCTTCGTAGACCGGCTCCACTTTCGCCGCGGCAGGTTTTTTCTCCGCCACCAGGCCGCGGATCATATAAAAAAGCTCTTTCAGGGTGGTGCTGCGGGAACAGGCGATGTTGTAGACCTTCCCCAGGACTTCCCGGTCCTGCGCGCAGGCTGCCAGCAGGTTGGCCTGGACCACGTTTTCGATGTAACAAAAATCGCGGCTTGTCTCGCCGTCCCCGTATATATAGACGGGTTCACCCCGCAGCAGCGCGGCAAACCACTTCGGGATAACGGCGGCATACTCGCTTTCGGGGTCCTGCCTTTCCCCGAAGACGTTGAAATACCTCAAGCCAACGGTTTCCAGACGGTAAAGGCCGCTGAAAAGGCCGGCGTAAAGCTCGTTTATATACTTGGTGGCGGCATAGGGAGACAGCGGAGCGCCGATTTCTTCTTCAACCTGGGGAAGGGTACGGCAGTCGCCGTAAACGGAACTTGACGAAGCGTAAACAAAGCGCCGCACCCCGGCGTCACGCGCCGCGACCAGCATGTTCAAAAAGCCGTCGACATTGTGTTGGTTGGTCGTTACGGGGTCCGATATGGAACGGGGGACTGAACCCAGGGCCGCCTGGTGGAGGACTACGTCCACGCCCTGGCAGTGTTGCCGGCAGGTCTCCATGTCCCGGATGTCTCCCTGCACAAAACTGAAGTTTCGCGCCTTCTGCGGGGGCAGTAACCTCAGGACCTCTTCGATGTTCTTCAAGGAACCGGTGAGCAGATTGTCCAGGGCCACCACTTTTTGGTCCAGTTCCAGCAGCCGCCGGACAAGGTTTGAGCCGATAAACCCGGCCCCGCCGGTGACCAGCCAGGATTGCGGTTTTAATAAAAGCTGCCGCTTGACGAGTTCATAACCGTTCATGGTTCACAGGCTCCAGTAACTGACGTGTTCAGGAAAATCGCCCTCTTTGAAGACCGACTTTACATCGATTATAACCCCTGGAGAGCCTTTTTTCAATTTGGCCGTTAACTGGCGTGGTTCCAGCTGCCGGTATTCCTTGTGGGCGACCGCCAGGATCACGGCATCCAGGTCTTTCAAATCCTCCCAGTCAACGAGCTGTATCCCGTACTCCTCCAGTGCCTCTTGGGGGTCGGAAAGAGGATCGTGGACCATTGCCTGCATCCCGTACTCGCCTAATTCCGCCACGATGTCCGGGACCCGGCTGTTGCGCAAATCCGGCACGTCCTCCTTGAAAGTCAATCCCAGAATCCCAACCCTCGACTCAGAAAGATGCTTCCCCGCCCTGGACAGCCTTTTTACCGCCTGCTCGGCCACGTATTTTCCCATCCCGTCGTTAATCCGCCTCCCGGCCAGGATTACCTGGGGGTGGTAGCCGAGCTCTTCCGCCTTGAAGGTCAAATAATACGGGTCCACCCCGATGCAGTGCCCCCCTACCAGCCCCGGCCTAAACGGGAGAAAATTCCACTTGGTGCCGGCCGCTTCCAGCACCTCGCTCGTCCTGATGCCCATTTTTTCGAAAATAACGGCCAGTTCGTTCATCAGAGCGATATTCAAATCGCGCTGCGTGTTCTCAATCACCTTGGCGGCTTCCGCCACTTTGATGGAAGAAGCGCGGTAAACCCCGGCCTTGACCACCTCGCCGTACACCCCGGCAACCGTCTCGAGGGTCTCCCGGTCCTCGCCGGAGACCACCTTGACTATCGTCTCCAGGCGGTGAAGCCTGTCCCCGGGGTTTATTCTTTCCGGCGAGTAGCCGAGCTTGAAATCTTTTCCCTGCTTCAGCCCCGATACCCTGGCCAAAACAGGCCCGCAAATCTCTTCGGTAACGCCGGGATAGACCGTCGACTCGTAGACGACGATTGATCCTTCCCGCATAACGCGGCCCACGGTCTCCGAAGCCCTGATCAGCGCCGTCAAATCGGGGCGGCGGGCCTTGTCGATGGGTGTCGGGACGGCGACGATAAAGAAGTCCGCTTCCTTGAGTTCTTCCGGATCGCAAGTTGCCTTCAGCGACGTGGAACTGAGTTCCCGGCCGCTGACTTCCCCCGTCCGGTCTATTCCTTTTTGCAGTTCAGCAACCTTGTTTTCGTTTATGTCAAAGCCGACCACCCCGGGAAACTTCCGGGCAAAGGCGAGCGCCACAGGCAACCCTACGTATCCCAGCCCTATAACCGCTATCTTTCTGTTCATTCATTCCATCTCCAGACTTTACTTGACTTGGCATTACATTACCCGTTGATCCCTTTGTTCAGCATCCACCGGTCATACCACGACTCAAACATCAGCACATTCCACAGGCAGTACTGCCAGTTGCGCCTGCCGGAAAGGTGCTCCTGCCACTTCTTCCTCACCAGGCTGGCATCAAAAAAACCTTCCCGGCGAAGCCGCTCCCCGTTCAGCAGGGACTCGGCCCATTCTCTAAGCGGTCCCCTCAGCCACCTGTCAATCGGTATGCCGAAGCCCATCTTCGGGCGTTCAACCAATTCCTCCGGCAGGTATTTATAAAGAAGCCGCCGCAGGATCCACTTACCCTTGCCGCCCCGGATCTTCATATCAAGCGGCAGTTTCCAGGCGAATTCCACCACCCGGTGATCGAGAAACGGGACCCTTGATTCCAGGCTTACTCCCATGCAGGCCCTGTCCACCTTGACCAGAATGTCGTCAGGAAGATAGGTCAACAAGTCCAGAAGCATCATCCGGCATGCAAAGTCATCCTGCCCCTCGGCGGCGTTGCCCGTAAGTTTCGTTGCCGGCTCGTTAGCCCCAGGCACTACGGCGGAAGGATTTTTCCAGGTTGAAACCAGTTCCCGGTATACCTCCATGGAACTGCGGGCGGAAAGCATTTCCGCCAGCTTGTGGATCTTGTCTCCCGGCAGCCGCTGTTTGAATGCTACCGGCAGAACGGGCTCGAGAGTCTTAAAGGCCAGGTCCCAGGCTACAGGCGGCACGAGTTTCAGGGCCGAAGCCGCCAGCGCTCTCAGACCCTGCGGGATACCGCCTGTCCTGTCCCAGATTCCTTTCGCCCAAAAATAGCGGTTATAGCCGCCGAACAGTTCGTCGCCCCCGTCTCCAGACAGGCTGACGGTGACCTTCCGCCTTGTGAGGCCGGCTACCAGGAAAGTAGGTATCTGCGAAGAATCGGCAAACGGTTCGTCGTACAGGGTGGGCAAAAGAGGGACAACCCGCATGGCTTCTTCGGGCGTCACGTATAATTCAGTATGTTCCGTCCCCAGGTGTTCGGCGACTTCCCTGGCGTATCGCGCCTCATCGTATGCCTCCTCGTAAAAACCGATGCTGAAGGTTTTGACCGGTTTTTCGCTCTGGGACTGCATCAGGGCGACTACCGTCGATGAATCAATGCCCCCGGAAAGAAAGGCGCCCAACGGGACATCCGATACCATCTGTCCAAGCACAGCATTCTTGAGGAGGTCTTCCAACTCGGAAAGGGCTTCTTCTTCCGAGCCCGGAAAACTTTCCCGCGTTCCCCTGGCCGCTGCTTCCACAGCTGACCAGTAAGGAACGGGGTCCGGGTACTCCCCTATTTGCCGCGGCGAAATGGTGAGTATGCAGCCCGGAGTCAATTTCCGTATTCCCTCGTATATCGAATAAGGCGCAGGAATATAACAGTAGCGCAAGAATAATGTCAGGACGTTGCGGTCTATCTCCGGGGAAAAACCGGAGAATGCCCTACTTGCCTTCAGTTCGGAAGCGAAAAGAAAGTTGCCGCCCATCCAGCCATAATAGAGGGGTTTTTCGCCAAGGCGGTCCCTCACTAGGTGGAGCTTTTTTTCTTGCGTGTCCCACAGGGCAAAGGCAAACATCCCGGCAAAGCGTTTTACGGACCGTTCCAGGCCCCACTCCTCAAAAGCGGCCAGCATGACTTCGGTATCCGAACGGCCGCGAAATTTATGCCCCTTTTTCTCCAGTTCGCGGCGGAGTTCCATGAAATTGTATATCTCGCCGTTATAACTGATCACGTAGCGGCCGCTCGCTGACACCATGGGCTGGCGCCCCGCCTCGGAAAGGTCGATGATCGAAAGCCGCCGGTGGCCCAGGGCGACACCCGTGTCGGCATCCAGCCAGTACCCGGAATCATCAGGACCCCGGTGAATCATTGCCTCAATCATTAACCCAATATTATGTCTTAACCAAGTTTTGTCTTTCAAAGAATTGTAAACAGTGAAAAGGCCGGCTATCCCACACATTGACTATCTCCTTACTAGCTCTTTATAACAATTTATTGTTTAATATTTCTACAATTCTTTTAGATGCCTTCCCTCCACCATAAACATCGACAGGTTTCTCTTTTTTCGTACACTCGTTAAGAAAACTAACAATGTCTGTATAAGTATCTTTAAAACAAGTAGGCGATACAAGATAATTCCACCCAAGATTAACCAATTCAACCCACTCAGTCTCATCCCTTAAAGTAATACAAGGTTTTCCAAAGAAAAATGCTTCTTTTTGAAGACCACCTGAATCCGTAATAACAAAAAGCGCATTACTTACAAGTTTAATCATATCCAAATAACCTAATGGCTCAAATATGAAAAAATGTTCCAACGCCTTCTCATAAAGACCTGTTCTCTGTAAGGAATTTCGGGTTCTGGGATGAAGAGGAATTACAATTTTGTAAGTTTCTGACATAAGTATTAACCCTTCAACTATACCCTTTAAACGCTCTATTCTATCAGTATTCTCTGCCCTATGAAAAGTTGTTAGTACATAATTATTCATTTTAAGCTTCAACAAATCAAGAATGTTGCTTTCCTTTTCCGCAATTTGTCCATAATATATAGCTGAATCATACATCACGTCACCAACAAGGAAGATTTTATCAGTACTAATACCTTCTTTCTTTAGATTAGTTACAGCAGTTTCAGTAGGCGCAAATAGTATGTCAGCAGCATGGTCGGTTAGAACACGATTAATTTCTTCAGGCATGGATTTGTTAAAGGAACGCAACCCAGCCTCGAC
The DNA here is from genome assembly GCA_024655825.1 of Peptococcaceae bacterium. Classification (NCBI taxonomy): domain Bacteria; kingdom Bacillati; phylum Bacillota; class Clostridia; order Eubacteriales; family Peptococcaceae; species Peptococcaceae bacterium. Next base: position 24,275 of record JANLFJ010000037.1, read on the forward strand.
ATGAATTCCGGATATATTCAACTTTGCTGCAGCTAAAACTCCTGCAAGTGTCGAATTTGTGTCACCATAAACCAACACAGCATCAGGTTTTTCTTTAAATAAAACCTCTTCAATACTTTCTAACATGCGTCCTGTTTGGCTACCGTGCGTACCTGAACCTATTCCGAGATTAATATAGGGAGCTGGAATACCCATCTGGTCAAAAAAAATTTCTGACATATTAGTATCATAATGCTGGCCAGTATGTACCAGTATTTCATTTATGGAAGATTCAGAACGAATTGCTCTTGAAACAATTGCAGCTTTTATAAACTGAGGTCTTGCGCCGACAATCGTTACAATTTTCATTAAAAAATGACATCCTTCCCTTTGGTTAAATTATTTGACTGGTATATACCTGTCATGTTTTTTAATACACTCTTCAATAATACTTAAATTCTTACGAGTCCACTCAATTGTTCGACAAATCCCGTCAATTAGCTCAACTTTTGCTTGAAAACCTAATTCCATTTTAGCTTTTTCCGTACTTCCAAATCTTTTTCCAGAATTGTCCCATTCCCGTTTGGGTAAAAAATCTATCGCCGCGGTATTGCCCGTAATCTTATTTATTAGCATCGCTAGCTCAATGATAGAAGTTTCAACACCGCTTGCCAGGTTATACACTTCGCCTGGCTTCCCTTTGACAGCACAGAGTAATAATCCTAAAACAATATCTTGTATATAAATAAAATCGCGCGTAGCAATACCTCCGTTTTCAACTGTCAGGGGCATATTATTCAAGGCACGATAAATAAATGTAGGTATTACATTACGCCATATAGTGGCAGGGGTGCCCCTCCATTCACCGGCCCCCAAAATTTCTCCTGGGCCATATACATTTTGAAAACGAGCCTTAACGACCGGTAAACCATATTGTTTAAAATAATAATTTGAATAGAACTCACCAATTATTTTTGATATCTGGTATGGGCTATCTAAGTATAATGAAATTGGGGCATCCTCACTAGTAGCACTAGCTTTATCAAAGGTTTTTTCTGCTACGGTACATCCTGCAGAAGAATAAACCACTTTTTTAAGATTTTTAAAAAACTTAATTCTTTCGTATAACTTCAAAGTTGTTAGGGTATTATTCTCATGGTCTGCTAAAGGATTGCAGATAGAGTTCTGGTTACCGTGATAAGTCGCAAGATGGAAGATATAATCCAAGTCATCGCCCAACATATTTAAAACCCTGTCGCTTGAGATAGAACCCTCGATAAAAGAAATTGATGGATCATCCGGTAAATTGCTTCGTTCAGCAGAAAGAAGATTATCGATAATTATTATTTCTTTAGGGGAAAACATCAATATTTCTTTTACCAAGTTACTTCCAACAAAACCGGCCCCACCTACAATTAGAATTCTTTTATTTTCCAGCTTCTCCAATGTCTATATTACCTCCATTCTAACAAAACCTATTTAGTTCCCCCTGAAAAATTCACTTTTTGAAACAAGTTAATATTCTCTAATGATC